>JAGXSK010000278.1 GCA_018333845.1 Clostridia bacterium
TATCGCAGCCCTTGGGGTTTATGCCCTTATAAAACTAGTATACAGGAAAGGAGAGGACACCCATGAAAATGAGCAAGGCAATTAATAACCTTATTTTGCAAACTGTTGCCCAGAGGGTCGTTTATCTAGTTTTGATTTTTTCCGTATTCCTGTTTTTTGCAGGGCACAAAATGCCTGGGGGAGGTTTTATTGCCGGCCTCTTGAGTGCTGCGGCAGTTGCTCTAGCGTATGTGGCATTTGGCCCGAAGTACATTAGCAAACATTTCAATTATGATTTTAAGCTTATGATAGGACTGGGTTTGTTCATTGCAACTGCTGGGGGTATAGGCAGCATGTTTTGGGGATATCCATTCCTGACTCAGGCTTTTGAATATTACACAATACCAGTCTTTGGCGAAATAGAGCTTGCATCGGCATTAATATTTGATCTGGGAGTCTATCTCACTGTGATCGGCAGTACCATGACTATAATAATAACACTGGGGGAGAGCAGCTGATGGAAATATTAATGTCCGTAGTTATAGGTATCCTATTTGCAACTGGCACCTATCAGATATTATCCAGGAGTATGCTGCGTGTAGTTATAGGGACAATGCTTTTATCCCATGGTGTATTGCTGATGATTCTGACAATGGGCAAGCTTAAACGGGGAGCGCCTCCCATATTAATTGGGACAGGTCCTTATGCAGATCCCCTGCCCCAGGCATTAATACTAACAGCCATTGTTATTGGTTTTGGGGTCACATCATATCTTGTCGTCCTTGCATATCGTGCATATCAAACTTTAGGGACAGATGATCTGGACAAGTTAAGGGGTGATAATAATGATTAATACCTTGATTATTTATCCTGTATTGTTGCCCCTTGCAGCAGCCATACTGATGATGCTTTTTTTAAAAAACATTAAAATTCAGAAAGCCCTGGGATTAATTGCAAGTATAGCCGTAACTGTATTGAGTTTTTACATGATATCAATAATCAGCAGCCAGGGAATACTAGTGTATCATTTAGGAGACTGGGCTCCGCCCTATGGTATTGTCTTTGTTGCAGATATGTTTTCAGCGTTGATGGTGGCTTTTAGCAGTATTGTGGCCTTGGCCTGTTTGGTATTTTCTTTTAAAACAATTGGTGAAGGCATGGAAAAACATTTTTATTATGTATTTTACCAACTGCTGCTGGTGGGTGTTTATGGTTCCTTTTTAACAGGTGACCTTTTTAACATGTTTGTTTTTTTTGAGATAATGCTGCTTTCTTCCTTTGTAATGATTGTCCTTGGAGGAAAACCGGGACAGCTGCGAGAAACTTTTAAATATGTCGTAATTAACATTCTTTCTTCTGTACTTTTTTTAGCTGCCCTGGCCATGCTTTACGGTGTGCTTGGGACTTTGAACATGGCAGATGCAGCCATGAAAGTTGCTGAAGTAGAAAATCAGGGAATAATTACTTTGATTGGTATGATGTTCTTTATTGTCTTTGGACTAAAGGCATCGGTATTTCCCTTGTATTTCTGGCTGCCAAACTCCTATTTCCAGCCACCAGCGGTTATTAGTGCCCTCTTTGGTGGTATTTTAACCAAGGTTGGAGTGTACGCATTAATAAGGGTCTTTACCTTGATTTTCATACATGATGCAGGTTATACTCACAATATCATATTAATTGTTGCTGGCCTTACCATGGCAATAGGTATTTTAGGGCCGGTTTGTCAGATGGACTTCAAACGCATCCTAGTCTATCACATTATTAGCCAGGTTGGTTACATGATAATGGGCCTTGGATTGTTTACAGTCTTTGCAGTAGCTGGAGCAATTTATCACCTGATTCACAATATTATTGTTAAATCCTGCTTGATTCTTATTAGTGGAGTTACAGAAAAAATTACCGGAACCACTGATTTGACGAAAATGGGAGGGCTCCTTGGTAAATTCCCAGTTGTTGGTTGGTCTTTTTTTATAGCTGGATTGGCTTTAGCAGGCGTACCTCCTTTAAGCGGATTTATCAGCAAATTTATTTTAATTAGAGGTGGTTTGGAGATAGAGCACTATATTATATCTGCTGTGGCATTGGCAGTTGGTGTCTTAACACTATTTTCCATGATGAAAATTTTTATTTATGCTTTTTGGGGTCAAGAGAAAGAAATACCGAAAGAGCATCAAGGCTATAATTACAAGGCCCTGCTTCCCCCCATAATACCCATGATTGCCTTGGCTATATTGTTAGGTGTTGGTGCTGAATGGCTATTGGTACATGTATTTACTGCGGCCGAACAGTTAATGAATCCTGAAATTTACATTAATGCAGTAATTGTAAAGGAGTAGGTTGCTATGATGCTTCAAATTTTATTAAACCTGGGCATAGCCCTGGTATGGACCCTGCTGTGGACTAAATATAGCATTCTAAGCTTTGCGACAGGTTATATAGTGGGTCTGGGAATGTTGATTTTGTTAAGGAGCCAATTCAAAGAAAAACTGTATATTATAAAATGTTGGCAGGTGTTTGAGTTATTAGTGATATTCATTAAAGAACTGATTATTGCAAACTTTATAGTTGTCGCACAGGTATTGAGGCCGCGCCTGAACATTAAGCCTGGCATCATCGCGTTTCCAACTGAATTGGAAACGGGCTTGCAGGTTACAATTCTTGCTAATATGATAAGCTTAACTCCAGGAACCTTAAGCATGGAAGTATCACCTGACAATAAAACCATTTATATTCATGTTTTTAATATTGACGACGAAGAACAAATAGTAAAGGGTATTAAAGAAAGCTTTGAAAAAAGGATTAAGGTGGTGGCTGGCTGATGGATTTATTGATAATCGCTGTTGATATTGCTCTTGTTATAGTAGCCATTTCCGTAGCCTTTTGCTTTTACAGGGTTGCGGTTGGACCTACAATACCCGATAAGGTTATAGCTCTGGATACAATAGCGGTTAATACAATAGCAATAATTACGCTTTATTCAGTAAAACAAAAGACTTTGCTTTTTTTGGATGCTGTTCTTGTTATTGCCATCTTAGGGTTTTTAGCAACAGTAGTAATGGCGAAATACTTACAGAGGGGGGATATTGTTGATAGAGACAGTAACTAGCATTTTTTTGATGCTTGGCGCATTATTTATATTAGCCGGTTCAATTGGGCTGATAAGACTCCCTGATGTATATTGCAGATCACATGCTGCTACTAAAAGCATAACACTGGGCGTTACCAGTATCATGATAGGCTCGTTGTTTTACTTTGCAGCCCATGGACTGGGATTTAGCGGCAAGAATCTTCTGACCATAGTCTTTGTGATGCTTACTGCACCTGTAGGTGCCCACATGATAGCCAGGGCAGCATATCATTTTGGAATTTCCATCTGGGAAGGTTCTGTAAAAGATGAGCTAAAGTCAGAGTGTAAATACATTAAAGCTACCTCTGCTGAAGAATAACCAGCAACCAGAACAGCAAAAATACTAGCAAAATAAAAGCCGGATTCAGGGATTGCTTAGTATCCCAGATCTGGCTTTTTGTATCTTAAAAAGTGGCAAAGTTTAATAGGTCGTAATAAAGACTTAACCTCGCTTTCGAAGAACTAGAATTCTGCCGGACCGCTTCTTGCCTGGAGATTGTTAAATAGTGTATTATTAGTAATAATGGTCTCTACTAGTCAGATATGGGTGGGGGGATACCTTTGCAAGGTCACAATGTAGCGAAACAAAAGGATTATATCCGGCTGTCCCATGAAAGATGTGAAAAATACGGAGTTGAACAAGACAGAATATACAGCACAAAAATTATAACTGGCGATCAATTGTTTAAAAAGATGCAGGAAAAAAGTGAACTTATTATCAATACAGAACCATTTATGAACCAGCTGTATAACTTTGTAAAAGGTTCCAATTTCTTTGCAATATTAACTGATGAAGAAGGCTGCATATTAAGCATGATTGGTGATGAGGGAATTTTGTCGGAAGCTTTTTCCTTGAAAATGGTACCAGGAGCTTATATGGATGAGGAAAACATTGGAACAAATGCCATGGGCACTGCCCTGGCGGAAGGAAAACCAGTACAGGTTTCAGGTAAAGAACACTATATAGAAGCCTATCATCGTTGGACCTGTTCAGGGGCACCCATAAGAAATGCAAATGGGAAAATTATTGGAGCTCTGGATTTAACCGGTTATTCTGAAATGGTCCATTCCCATACCCTTGGCATGGTGGCGGCTGCAGTTGAAGCCATTGAAAAAATGCTGCAGATAAAAAAATATAATGAGGATTTGAACATAGCAAAAAAATATACAGAAACTATCATAGACTCTATTACCTCAGGCATCCTGACTTCCGATTTAAACGGCAACATCAAGACAGTAAACAAGCATAGCCTTGAGATGTTTGGTTACAGTGGAGAAGAAATAAAGAAAATGAAAATCTGGGACCTCTTTGATGGCTGGGAAAGGGTAAAAGAAATTAGTATAAAATCCAAGGTCAGCATTTTAGATGAAGATGTATTTGTCAACTCTAGAATGAATAAGCTTCAATTTAACCTGAGCACTTATCCTATTTTGGATGACAAACAAAATTTAAGAGATATAATCCTGGTATTCAAAGAAGTAAAAAAAGTAAGAAAGCTTGCAAACAAAATAATGGGGCGCCAGGCTATTTATACTTTTGATAAAATTATAGGTAACAACCAGAACTTTCAAAGGGTAGTAGACTTTGCAAAAAAAGTTGCAGACAGCAGATCAAATATCCTTATCATGGGAGAAAGCGGAACTGGCAAGGAGCTCTTTGCCCAGGCAATCCACAACTATAGTGAACGACGGGACGAAAACTTTGTGCCTATAAACTGTGGAGCCATACCAAAAAGCTTGATAGAATCAGAACTATTTGGCTATGAAGAAGGGGCCTTTACTGGTGCTAAAAGAAGCGGTAACCCTGGAAAGTTTGAAATAGCTGACGGCGGCACCATTTTTTTAGATGAAATTGGTGAAATGCCCCTGGATATGCAAACCAGGCTTTTGCGGGTTATAGAGGAAGGCACAGTTTCAAGGATTGGCAGTACCAAGGAAATAGTTGTGGATGTAAGGATTATAGCGGCTGCCAATAAAGATCTTAATGAAGAAGTCGAGAGGGGCAATTTTAGAAAAGACCTGTTTTACAGACTTAATGTTCTGCCTTTAAGGCTTCCTCCCTTAAGAGAGCGTAAAGATGACATACCAATACTAGTTGAATACTTTATGAATAGAATATCCAAGAGACTCAATAAAAAAACAATCCAGATCCATGAGAGGCATATGAAGATTCTCCTTGCCCACGAATGGCCAGGAAATATCAGAGAATTAGAGAACCTGATGGAGCTTATCATCAATACCGAGTCAATATCTTTAAGCCTGGGGAAAAGACAGATTGTAGTTGATCTAAAAGCCAAAGATGATTTTGTTCATAACAACCATAATCCAATGGAAAATGACTATAAGCCAACCCTGACCCTTGAAGAAGTAGAAAGGCAGCACATTATTAATGTTCTAGGCAGGTGCAATGGCAATATTACCTCCACTGCCAGGGCCCTGGGTATAGGAAGGAACACCCTGTACAGAAAAATAGATTACTACAAAATTGGCTGTTCTGAAATAGGACAATGGTCCATAATGCAACACCCTCAAGGCTAAATAGCGTTCCATAACGAGACAAAAAATTTATACTCTTTTAGATAAACCCTGCTATGGTAATACCTGCCAGTAGGGTTTATTTTTATTACCCCATATCCCAATTCTTGATAGCAGGCTTGTAGGCCTTGGTCTGATGACCTCCATGACTGGCTGCGAGCCAGATTTTTATCATGGCATGACCTTTGCAAGTAAATATTAACCAGTAATAAAATATAAAGTTTAAGGAGGTATTTGCATTGGCTGGCTATGCAGGAAAAATCTTAAGAGTTAATTTGACCACTGGTGAAATCACAAAAGAAGAACTTGATTTGGCTAAAGCTAAAAAGTTTTTAGGTGGACGTGGTTTAGGTGCAATGATGCTGTCAGAAGAGGTAGCACCAGAAGCAGATGCTTTGGGTCCCGACAATAAGATTTTCTTTATAACAGGGCCCCTTACAGGGGCACCGGTACCAACAGGTGCCAGGTATATGGTTGTAACCAAATCTCCATTAAACAATACCATTGCAGCATCCAACTCAGGTGGG
>JAGXSK010000279.1 GCA_018333845.1 Clostridia bacterium
CAAAGGTCTTTTCGCCTACTAATATTCCCACACCTGTATCCTGTATGGCACCTGCCACAATCTCAGAAGCACTTGCACTGCCAGAATTGACAAGGACAACAAGTGGTATATCAATGGCAGGGCCCTGTGCGTTAAATGTGTTGGTCTTGAATTTGCTTACTATATGAACAACTGGTCCTTCAGGTATGAACTGGTCAGCTACTTCTATGGCAGCATGGAGACTGCCTCCAGGATTATTCCGCATGTCTAGAATAAGAGCTTTAAACCCTTCTTCCCTGAGTTCACCCAAATATCTCTGGAATTCCTCACCTGTGTTTTCATTAAACATTGATAAATTGATATACCCTATATCAGGTTCTTCTGCAAGTATTTGACCATCAACAGAGGGAATTGTAATAATTTCCCTAACAATAGTTACATCTCTAGGATCTCGTCCTTCTCTATATATGGTAATGGTTACCTCTGTTCCTGGCTCACCCTGCATTAAAGAGGCAGCAGTTTCCAGGTCCATGTCAGCCGTATTCTCACCATTTATTTTTGTTATAAAATCCCCCGCTGCCACCCCTGCCCTATGGGCAGGAGTCCCTCGAAATGGAGATACTACAACCAGCCTTTCCTCAGCATCCTTTGTAATTAAAAGACCAATACCGCCATAGGTTCCAAGCATTCTCTCCTGAAGGGTGTCATAGGTGGTTTTATCCAGGTAAACTGAATAGGGGTCGTTAAGGGCTTCAACCATTCCTCTTACGGATCCTTGGATCAGCTCACTAGTGCTAATATCTTCTATTGACTGGGATTTTATCAAGGTAAATACGGTAATTATCTGTCCCAGGTTACCATGGTTAGTAGCAAGGAGATATACAACACTAGTGGATATTAATAGTGAAACAACTATTAATAATATTAGTACGCCATACATTATTTTTTTTGCAACTGAATTACTCATATTCCCACCCGCCTTGTATAATAAGTTATCAAAACAAACTGCCTTCTAAAAACATCTATAGAGTACCATATTCTATGGTATGTTAATAGTATATAAATATAATACATATTATTTACGCCAAAAGTATTAATTACCCTCTTTTCCCGGATTTGACAGATGCAAATCAGCAAAAACCCGTTAAAAAGCACAAAAGGAAATAAGAAAGCAGCATCCTAATTGTAAATTAAGATACTGCTTAAGTCCATAAGATATTTTTAAACATATGCACATGAAAATATGTATTTGAAAAAATTGTTTACCTCAGGTAAGGCCATGGGTTGACAGGATCGCCATTTTCCCTGACCTCAAAGTGCATATGGGGTCCTGTACTTAAACCGCTGGTTCCAATTTTGCCAACCTCCTGGCCCCTGGCAACTATATCACCCTCTTTAACAGTGATTCTGGAAAGATGTGGATACATTGATGATACTCCACCTCCATGGTCAACAACCACTGTCCAGCCATAGCCACCAAACCAGCCTGTATAGATTACCTCACCAACCTCACCTGCTACTGCAGGACTTCCCATTGGTGCCGAAATATCAATACCTGTATGCATTCTCTGGGTTCTTAATATTGGATGCATCCTCATGCCGTAATCTGAGGTAATCCTGTTGTAACCAGGAGTCGGCCAGGCAAATTTGCCAGTTGGAGCACTTAACCCACTTCTGCTGCGGCTTAACTGGATTCTGCGTATCTCGGCAGCCAGCCTGTATGAGTCCTCCTCAAGCTCAGCCAGTGCCCTTTCAATAACTGACTTTTCCTGGCGAACCTGTGCTAGAAAAGCCTGCTGTTCTTTTTTCTGGGCTTCTAGCTGGGCAAGCTTGGCTTCACTTTGTTTTTTAAGTAAAACAACATGGTCTCTTTTCTTTTCAAGTTCTGCCTTTTTTTCTTCAGCAATTAAACGCTTCCTGTCAATTTCCTCCAACATTTTCATGTCTTGTTCTGCTATTTTCTTAAGCAGCTCAAATCTGACCAAAAAGTCAGTAATACTAGTTGATTGGGTTAAAACCTCAAAGAAATTGACGTCACCCCGCTGGTAGATCTGCCTCAATCGTTCTTTAAATAAATCTACCTTTTCCTGAAGTTCATTTTCAATTTCCAGGAGCTCGGCTTCTGCCTGTTTGACAAGATCTTCTGCATTTTTAACATTTCTATTTAAAGCAGCTAATTCTCTTTCCACCTTGGAAAGCTCATTTTCCAGGTGCCTAACCTGTTCTGACAGGGAAGTAAACTGACGCTGTGCTGACTGCAGGGATTTTTTTTCTTCTTCCATTTGCTGGTTAATGTTGTCCTGCTCTTTCCTGAGTTGATCCAGTTCATCTGCAGAAGCAGTACCAAGAGAAGCTGCCATGAATAGAATAATTAATACCCATGCTGCAAACCTTTTCAATTCTTCACCCCTCTTTCTTTCTGTTAATAATTTAAATGCTGTAACTATCTATGAGTACATTACCCACACGGCAATGTTATTGTAATGATCAGGTGCTTGAAAAATCTTAAAACCGCAGATATCTGCCTAGTGATAGATAACTGGCCATGCCGCCAAGAAGTGTTCCAATAATAACCAGCAATCCTGCTATATTTAATAATAATTCCTTATCCTGAATAAGTGGTATAAAACTTATGGCAGGGGTAATCTGCTCCACTAGAACATTGTAGCCAAAATATACTGAAGCTGCTGCAATACCTGCGCCTATTGCACCCAGAAACATGCCCTCCAGCAAAAAGGGCCAGCGCACAAACCAGTTTGTAGCACCTATATATTTCATGATTGCAATTTCATTGGCTCTAGCATAAACAGTGAGCCTAACAGTATTGCCGATTAAGAAAATTGCTGCAGCAGCTAGCAGGGAGGTCATTCCGAGGCCTATCATCCTTACCCAGTATAGCAGTGATAGGATCTTGTCCAGGTAGTCCTGTCCGTAATCCACCTTTTCCACGGGAGGAAGACCTGTAATTCTCTGGGCAACTGCCTTTACAAGCTCAGGATTGTTAACCTTAACTACATAAAAGTCCGGCAGTGGATTCTCTCCGCCAAGAGACCATAGAAGGTCATAGCTTCCACCAAATTCCCTGCTTAATTTTTCCAGACCTTCCTCTTTGGGAACATATCTTACCTGGGTTACCTGACTTAAGTTTTGCAAATAAGTACCTACATTTTCTACAGTTTCCTTATCTGCATCACTTTCAAGCCAAACAATAATCTCCAGGGTTGATTCAACATGTCCAGAGATCAAATTAATATTCATCATTACTAGAGCAAAAACTCCAAATATAAGGAGGGCTATAGCCGTAGTTAACACAGAGGCCGCCCCCATCCAGCCATGTCGAAACAGGGACTTTCCGGCCTGCTTAAAGAAGTAAATTATTGTCCTGGGTTTCATCAGGCGTAGCTCCCTTCTCTTTCATCTCTAGCCAGTTTGCCATTCTCAAGAGCTACAACTCTTTTATGCATGGAGTTCACAATATCTCTATCATGGGTAGCAACAAGCATGGTTGTACCACGGTAGTTTATATCTTCCAGTAATTTCATTATTTCTATGGAGGTTTTAGGATCAAGGTTTCCCGTTGGCTCATCTGCAACAAAAATTGGAGGATTGTTAATAATAGCCCTGGCAATTGCAGTTCGCTGCTGCTCCCCCCCAGAAAGCTGCTTTGGGAAGTTTTTAGCCCTGTGTGCAATGCCTACCTGTTCAAGTACAGGGGGAACCAATCTCATAATATCTCTTCTTTTGTATTGGAGGACTTCCAGGGTAAAGGCCACATTTTCAAAAACCGTCCTGTCTGGAAGCAATCTAAAATCCTGAAAAACAATTCCCATATTTCTCCGAACATAGGGAAGTTCACGCCTTTTTATTCTCACAATATTTTTACCTGCAATAAGTATTTGTCCTTTAGTAGGCAATTCTTCTCTAAATAAAAGGCTCAATAAGGTAGATTTGCCTGCCCCGCTTGGGCCAACCAGAAACAGGAAGTCTCCCTTTTCTACCTTCAGGTTAATATTATTAAGGGCGGTGGTGCCATTATCATATACCTTGGTTACACTACAAAACTGTATCAATGTTACCACTCCTAGTACGTCTATTTAATTATTCGCAATAATATACTATTTTTTTACCATATATCTAGCCTATTTCGACAAAAAAAGCTTAATTCCTTCAGGCAAATATAGGTTTGTAAAAAATTGTAACATTCTATTTAAACATTTAGATTCATTGCTAAAAAAAGGTAATTAAAGTATAATCATCTTAAGTTAAGTAAGACCCTTACTGAAAAAATAAATGGAAAGAAAGCAGCGAAGAAAAATTAAATTGGAAGTGATCGAGGATGGAAAAAGAAACTATAACTGCCAAAATTAATGATTATTTCACACCCATTGAAGAGGTTTTAACAGTATATCTTTTTGGTTCCATTGTAAAAGGCAAAAACAATAAAAATAGTGATGTTGAT
>JAGXSK010000280.1 GCA_018333845.1 Clostridia bacterium
ACGTCTGTATCTTCAACTACATCATGAAGAAGTCCAGCAACTATAGTTATCACATCCATATGTAAATCAGCCAGGATTTTAGTTGCTTCTATTGGATGAACAATATATTCCTGTCCAGACCGTCTCTGCTGCCCCTTATGAGCTTCCTTTGCAAATTCATATGCATCCTCTATAAGATCCACATCTGCATCGGGATTATATTCTTTTACTTGTTTTATTAAATCTTTTATGGGCAAAGGCTATCCCCTTTCTTATTTGTTCAATTTAGATTAAGCCCGTGATAAAGTCTTCAAAAGCCTGCTGCTGATGCAAATTTTCTTTATATCTCCATGATCTATTCAGGTCAACCTGGTGATCATTAGAGCCACCAGTTAAACCAAGCTCATTAAAAATATTCATTATGGTTTTAAATGCTTTTTCATTAATGATTGTTCCCTTTCTAGTTAAAAATACCTGTAGCTTATCAAACTTAATATCTATTAACTCCTTCTTGGATTGCCTTGCTGCTGAGTATATAAGCTTTAAAGCATCCTTTGTTGGATACATGCCTTCAATAAGACATCGAAGCCTGGACATGTTCTGACCAGCGTATAAAAACTTGGAATCCTTGTTTAACGCAAGATAATTCCAGCAGGATCTATCCAATGGAAAATCTATAAATATGTCTACAGCTTCTCTAGTAATATATCCCCTGGGTAATGAGTGAATTGCAACAAATGCATTTGTTACTCCTGAATTGAATCTTTCAAGCATTTCCTTCTGTTTATAATAGCTCAATTCATGATTCCAGAAAGAAATGTTATGCACGCTTATGCTGCTTTGAAGTTTTTTTAAAATTTCTTTTAATTCAGGTTTGTCTTTTACCCATATTACAGAAGCTCTAGAACTAACAATAGATGTTATTTGTACTTGTGGAATTAAATCATATTTTATTTCATCATTTGCAGTCTGTTGGTTATTTATAATATAATTCTTTTTTATTTCCATGTCATCTAAATTATAAGAATTTGTGTCTGCTGACGAGGAGGTAACTCTTATTATTGTATAGTCATGGCTTATAATGAGTCTGTTGTAGTGCTTCAGCCAGGCCATTGAAGCAAATATGATACTATTTGAATTATTTCTTTTACTTATAATACTATCTATTTTATGATCTGTGTCACTTCCAGACAAAAAGTATGCATCCATATTAAGACTTTTTATATAGGACTTCCAATAAGTAAATAAGGTATGACTAAAGGCAACAGTATCACCGATAATATAAACCCTTCCCTTTTGTTTAGAAAATTGTTGAATAAGAGCTTCCATGTCAGAATTTATTTCAAGTACATTCCCATGAAAATCACCTTTTTCTATAAAAAAAGATTTTTCCTTTGCCTCAGTTATATTTTCACAAATGATTTGTATTTCATTGTTAAAATCAGCCTTTTTAATATCTTTCAATTTTAGCTGCAAGCTCTCATTTCCATTCCAAAAATTGGTTTCCAACTCAAATGCCAGATCAACTTTTTGGCCTGCAGCAGCAATTTCATCATATGCTCCCAATTTAAATCCAATGGCATCAATTACTGCTGCCTCGGATGCTACCAGCATTTTCAAATGGTTTTCCATTTTACCAACCTTTTTAGAGTTGATTATGTCTATGTCCCTGCATATTAGCAGGGGATTGGGGTTGCCCTCTCCAAAAGGTGCCAGGATCTCAATCTCATTTACAAGCCCCCTATGAAGCTCTGAAAGAACAACCTCTGCATCCCCCAAAACCTTTGGAACAAATACATTTTCATCAAGAATATTAGCCCAGGTATTAATCTTATTGCGAAACTCTTCTATTTTGTTCACTGCAATAGTAATTCCTGCTGCTAGTTCATGGCCACCAAATTCATCAAGGAGTTCAGAACAATAATGCAAAGCCTCATGAATATTACATTGGTCTATACTTCTAGCAGAGCCCCTTCCCTTTTCTCCTTCAATAGCAATCAAAATGACAGGCTTGTAGATTTTATTAACAAGGCGTGAGGCCACAATGCCAACTATTCCTGGATGCCAAAGTTCTGATGCTAGAACCACAATTTTTTGTGTTGATAAATCTAGTTCCTTTAACATTTCTTCAGCCTGATTACTAATAGCGCCCTCAATTAACTGACGTTCCTGATTAGTCCGATTTAGTATCTTTGCTAATTCATCTGCCCTTTGAATAGACTTTGTTAATAACAGCTCAAGTGCAACTGCACTATCTCCCACTCTTCCTGCTGCATTTATCCTAGGTACTAGACCAAAGGAAAGTTCTTGAGTACTAACACTTTCTCCCTTAATTCCTGAAATATCCATTAATGCCTTTAGGCCCTTCCTATGAGTAGAAGCTAATATCCTTAAGCCTTCTTTGACAAGGATTCTGTTGTCACCAAAAAGAGGAACAATATCAGCTACAGTCCCCAGAGCCACTAGATCTAAAATGCCAGAAACCTGATCCTCCATTTGCAATCTTTGAGAAAAGGCCTGAATAAACTTAAAAGCTACTCCAACACCTGCCAGGTCATAGGACTCTTTAGGGGATTTCAGCTTTGGATTTATAACTGCCCAGGCCTCAGGAAGACTTGCCCCAGGAAGGTGGTGATCTGTTATAATTACATCTATACCCTTTTCCTTAAGCAGCCTAACCTCCTGTATTGAATTAATGCCACAGTCAACGGTAATAACCAGGGAACAGTTCTTAGCCTCAGCTGCAGGAAGCATCTCAATACTTAAACCATAGCCATTTTCCATTCGATTGGGAATAAGATATTCAACTTCTAATCCTACATTTTGGATAAACTCCATCATTATAGCTGTCGCAGTTAAACCATCAACATCATAATCTCCATATATTAAAATTCTTTCACCATTTTCCTTTGCTAATAAAAACCTTTCCCATGCTGCTTCCATACCATTTATCTGCCAGGGATCACTTAAATGGTTTATATTAGAAAAGAGAAAGCTTTTGCCCTCATCCTGGCTTGTAATACCCCTATTTATTAATAATTGAGAAACTAGTGGTGAAACCCCCAACTCCTTGCTCAACTCACATTGCAGCTTAGAATTAGAAGGTTTTATGTACCATATTTTGTTTGCCTTCTTCACTTAATGTCACCATCCTATCTAGGTTATTATAAACAATAGGGATACATATATCAACCACACAAAAAAAGCACTCAGAAAGTGCTTTAAAGGCCTTAACTCCTTACTTCTTTTTCAATTTCATGTTCATCAATCAGGGGAGCATGGGCTTCATTGACTTCATCTAATTTGGTTTCTATTGCATCCTGTTTTAGGTTATCACGGGTTTCATTAATGGCTTGAAGTTCCTGTATTGTCTTTTCCAAGTCGGCATTTTTTCTCTTTAATTCCTTGATTTGTCGACCCTTGGAGATTTGCTTGACTGTTCCAAGGAAAAAAACTACTACTGCTCCTATTGAGGCTGAACCAAGAATAACCAAAACCAAAGATATTTCCTGTATTTGCCAGGTTAAAAATCGTATATCAACTGGTCTCACATTTTGTATTGCAAAGATTGCAACTAACACCGCAAATAACAATGCTCCCACCAGATATGCTTGCATAACCCTCCACTCCTTCCATATATAAATA
>JAGXSK010000281.1 GCA_018333845.1 Clostridia bacterium
ATGGAAGCCTTTAAAAAAGCTCTGGAAATGAGTGAGCCTATATATGCAATAAAGGGCTGTCCCATGAGAGAAGAACCGCTCCACCTTCTTCCGAGACATTTAAGAGAAAAGTTTGAAGAGTTTTTAGGTTTAAGAATTGAAGGAGATTTATGTCCTGTATGCAGGTATAGATTAATAGCTGACTATAACGGGGAATTTGAAAGATTTCCTGTGGAGACAGTGGAATTCAGCATACGCGGCCGTAAAGGCATTGGGGTAGTGCCGCCGGTTGACCCCAATAATCAGGATACTTCGGTGCTTATTGGATCTGTGGATATTTCAAAGCTGGATTTATACCCAGAGGACGATCCCAGGGTCATGTCCCTGAATGGTGCTTTTAATGTAGGGAATAGGGGAATTGTTGAATTTATTGAAGTCTTTAAAAATGAGATTGAATATTTGCATGCAATGATTACAGCTACCCAGGAAAAGAACATTCCATCTCCAGGAAAGGGATCCATGATTTACTTTGATGGCATAATTCTAGCCCACTCTAATGAGGCAGAGTGGAATAAATTTAAGGCAGATCATACCAATGAAGCAATATTGGATAGGATTGTGAAAATAGAGGTTCCCTATTGCCTTGAGCTTGCTGAAGAAATTAAGATTTACAAAAAGATTATTAAAAAAAGCAGATTTAGTGCCCACATTGCACCCCATACCATTGAAGCCGCTTCCATGTTTGCCATATTAACAAGACTTGCTCCTTCGGCAAAGGTGGACCCCCTTACAAAGCTCAAAATATATAATGGAGAAGAGATTGTAGAAAAGGGCAGCACCAGGAAAGTGGATATTATGGAGCTAAGAGAAGAAGCACCTAGAGAGGGAATGGCTGGCATATCTACAAGATTTATAATGAAGGCTTTAGATATTGCCATGACAGAATCAGAGCATAACTGTATTAATCCCATAGGTGTTCTCGAAGTGTTAATAAAATCTGTAAAGAATCTAGCCATACGAGATGATGACAAGAAAAAATATTTAAACTTTTTACAGGATACAATTAAAAAAGAATATCATAAGATACTTGAAAAGGAAGTTACAAAAGCCTTTATACATGGCTATAGAGAGCAGGCGGAGGATTTATTTAATAATTATTTGGACCATGCAGAAGCATATGTAAATAAAACTAAAATTAAAGACAAGAGCACCGGGGAAGAACTGCAGCCAGATGAAAAATTCTTAAGATCCATTGAAGAGCAAATAAATATACCTGATAGTGCAGCAAAGGGCTTTAGGCAGGATGTTACCACCTATATGTTTTATGTTATGAGAAGTGGCGGAAAAATTGATTATACCAGCTATGAGCCATTAAAAGAGGCTATTGAATCTAAATTAACAGTATCAGTTAAAGAATTGAGCAGGGTTATAACCCGCAGCAAGGTACGTGACGAGGAGCAAAATCAAAAATATAATGCCATGGTTGAAGAAATGAAAAGAAATGGCTATTGTGACCATTGCTGCAACGTTATCCTAAAATATGCTGCAAACAACCTGTGGAAGGATTAATCAGTAGAATTGGAGGAAGGAAAAGGTGACCATATTTAGGGAGTTTGACAGTAGTGGACGTGACCGGTCAGCAGAGGATAGGCGACGGCACAGACAGCTGGTGGAGGATTCTATTAAAAAAAATATAGGCAATATTATTGCAGAAGAAAGCATTATTGGTCAGAGCAAAGATAAAAAAATCAAAATTCCCATTAAAGGAATCAAGGAATACAAATTTGTATATGGAAAAAATAAGCCTGGGGTGGGTTCTGGGGATGGCAGCGAAAAAAGGGGAGATATTGTTGGGCGGGAAGAAATAGAAAATGGAGGTTCAGGCAAGGAGCAGGCGGGCAATGTTGAAGGTGAAGATGTATTTGAAACTGAGGTAACTATTGAAGAGCTAATTAACTATCTTTTTGAGGATTTAAATCTCCCTAATCTTCAGCGAAAGAGCTTTAACGAGATTGAGATTGAGAAAAGCTTTAAGAAGCTGGGTTATCAAAGAAAAGGTATCAGGCCGCGTCTGGCCAAAAAGAAATCAGTAATGGAAAAAATTAAAAGAGAGAAATCCTTACAAAGGATAAAAAAAGAAGATCCAGAGCTATTTGAACAAGGCCCCCCTGATGAAAGATTTCCCTTCAAAGAAGATGATTTAAGGTTCTTTCGCATAAGACAGGATGTAAGGCGAGAGACAAATGCCGTAGTAATATGCATAATGGACACCTCAGGTTCAATGACAATGACCAAAAAATATCTTGCCAGGAGTTTTTACTTCCTGCTATATCAATTTGTAAGACTGAAGTATGTTAATGTTGAGATAGTCTTTATTGCTCATACAACCACAGCCAGGGAGGTAAATGAGGACGAATTCTTTCATAAAATGGAGTCTGGGGGTACCTTTATAAGCAGTGGATATGAAAAAGCTCTTGAAATCATTGAACAGAGGTATAATCCAGAAGTATGGAACATATATGCTTTTCATTGCAGTGATGGAGACAACTGGGGTGAGGATAATCAAAGGGCAATTGAAGCTGCTCAAAAGCTCTGTGATAAATGCAATCTTTTTGGATACGGTCAGATTATGACAGGATACTTTTTCAGCTCAATTAAAGCCATATTGGCTTCAAAGGTAACCAGTCCAAACTTTGCAATCGTAACTATTTCTAAAAAGGAGGATATTGTTCCGGCTCTTAAACAGCTTTTAGAAAAGGAAAGAGAGCTTCTGGAATAATAATTGCCATGGAATATACAATTGAAGAATTGGAAATGTGGGATAAGAAGATTAGGAGAATAGTTAACCAGGAGGGGTTAGACTGTTATCCTCAGGAATTTGAGATATGCAGCTATGAGGATATGCTTAGCTATGAAGCTTATATAGGAATGCCTTCCCATTACCCCCACTGGAGTTATGGTAAGGCCTATGAAAGGCGAAAGACCTTTTACAAATATAATTTACAGGGCCTGCCCTATGAAATGGTAATAAATTCCAACCCATGTATTGCCTACTTGATGCGGGATAATACCCTTTTACTGCAAATTTTTACAATGGCCCATGTCTATGGACACAATGATTTCTTTAAAAACAACAACCTGTTTGCATTGGGAACAAGAGCACATAATATAATACAGAAATTTAAAAACCATGCCAAGAGAATTAGAGGCTACATTGGAGATCCCAGTATAGGTTATCAAAGGGTAGAAAGGATTCTAGATGCAGCACATGCAATAAGGTTTCAGACAAATAGGGTAATAGGCGAAAAAAGGCTTTCAGAGGATGAACAGAAAAAAAGCATCCTGGATAATTATTATTCACAAACAACAAGGGAAGGTCCGTTAGATGATAAGAAGGAGCTCCCCTTTCCTGATTTAAGCAAAGTACCTTTAGAGCCTGCAGAATGCCTTCTGGGATTTTTAGTTGAACATGGAAAATTAGAGGATTGGGAAAAGGACATAATGCAGATAGTTGTTGATGAAACAGAATATTTTATTCCTCAGATTGAAACAAAAATCATGAATGAGGGCTGGGCAAGTTATTGGCATTATGAAATACTAAATCAACTTGGGCTTCCCGATCACCTGCACCTTGAATTTTTAAGCAGGCATAACCAGGTTATAAGGCCGCTGCAGGGTGCAATAAACCCCTATTATATGGGCTTTAAAATTTTCTTGGACCTTGCACAAAAGCATGGAAAACAAAAGATATTTGAAGTTCGTAAATTAGATAGGGACCAATCATTTATTCGCAGATACCTTACAGAAGAACTATGCAGAGAAATGAATCTATTTCAATTTAAAAAAAGGGGAGTAAATTATGTTGTAGAGGAGGTTCCTGATGAAAGTGGGTGGAGGGAAATAAGAAACACCCTGGCCAATGATGCCGGCATGGGTTTTTTCCCAAGTATAAAAGTCGTGGAAGTCGATAATAAAGATAATTCACTATTGCTATTGCATGAATATGACGGCAGGGAGCTTGAATTAACTTATGCACAGGAAACCTTAAAGTACCTTGTCACTTTATGGGGCGGAAAAGTAAAATTAAAAACGGTAATGAATACACTTAACAAAACAATTATCTGTGACGGGGACAAAAAAGTTACAATAAATAACGAACAGATATAAAGCAGGCCAATGCCTGCTTTATATCTGGAAAATCAAGCCAACCTGAACAAAAAAACTGTAGAAACCCTTACATGGGAGCGGCCTACAGTTGGAACGACAGTTGGAACGATGTAATTGTAATTATTTTTCTTGCGCTGCTTCTAAACCCTTTAGGTTCTCTATTATATTATGACAAGAGGTTTGTGCAGGTGGTGCTTCTGTTTTTTGTATATTTGCTGATTTAGATGGGGAGTGGTTAGTCATATTGTGCCTTGTTAGGTATTCAGGATTTAAGTATGATGGCACTGTTATATTATTGTTAGTCCCTTGTTGTGGTCTTTGAAATTGGTAAACAGGCCCACCTACTGGTGCTTTAATTGGGTATGCAATTTTATTATACAACATTGGTTTATCCTTTTCCTTATGGGTACTTATTGGAAAGTAGATTTTTTTTGATCTAGCCCTTTTATTATTTTTTTTTCTTACTTTTGTTTGGGGCATTGCCTCATTGGTGTTAATATTTTGAAGTGTATGTTCTTTTTGGTTATTAGTAATAACACTTTTCTTAATACTTTCATTTTCATTGACTTCTTTAATTCTCTTGAGTTCATCTTCAGTTTCCCTATAGCACTTTTTTAGAGAATTTAATTCATTTTCTTGATGTTTTAGTTTTTCCATAAGCTCATCTAATTGAATAGTCTGTTCCTCATTTTTAATTTTTATTTCAAAATCAATTGTTTCTTTAGTTTTTTCAATAAAGTTAAGTGCAGTATTAATTTCTTCACTAGCTGGTTTTTCCCCTAATTCTTCAACAATACTCTTAACTAAACTGGATTTTAGGTTGCCTATAATTTTCTCAGAAAGATTTGGAAGTCCTATTTCTAAGAATATGGTTGGAGATGAATTTCCCCATAAATAGTTCCAATACCTACTTGCAGCAATCTTTTCCCAAAAGCTTGCCACTTTATAATTCAAAGGATTTTCTAAAAGACTTAAGTACTTAAGTAATTTTTTTGTTATTGAACAACTAGTTTTGTCGTTAACGAAAGGTAAATAAATAGTTATATCTGGGATGTTATCCTCAATTGAAAAAAATAATAGGATTTGAGCATCTAAATATCTAAGGGTTTGTTTAGTTGTATTACCGTTATCAATAATTACTGCAGCTCCTTCCAATGAAAGAGAGTCCTCTAAAGCTTGGATTTCATTTTTGAGTTTTTCATGGCAGCTGTTAATTTTGATTACTATGGTTTTGTTATATAGTGGAGGAAACATAA
>JAGXSK010000282.1 GCA_018333845.1 Clostridia bacterium
CCGCTGCATGAAGTAGAAGCATGCTTTAACAACACAAGCAAGCATGTTTTTACTGGTGGAATTAGCGGCAGACAGGCTGAAATGATATTCGACATGGCGGCAGCAGTTGCTGGTGGCAAGGATAAGCTCAGGGAACGTCCTGTGCTCTCAGTTAATGTTTGTCCAACCAGTCCCCTGCAATTAACAAGTCATTGTACTGAGGCAATAATCAAATGTGCAGAGTATGGGATTGCATGTAATATACTTTCCATGGCAATGGCAGGTGGTTCTGCCCCTGTAACTCTGGGCGGCACTTTAGTTATGCATAACGCTGAGGTTCTAGCTGGAATTGTTTTAAGCCAGCTTACACGCAAGGGCTCGCCAGTTATTTATGGAAGTTCCACTACAATTATGGATTTGAAAACTACAACTGCACCAGTTGGCGCTCCAGAATTGGGTATGATTAATGCTGCTGTAGCAAAATTAGCACAGTACTATTTATTGCCTAGTTGGGTGGCTGGTGGATAGGCTGATAGCAAAGTTCCTGATGCACAGGCTGCTCACGAAAAAACCATGTCTACTCTGTTAACAGCATTGGCAGGTGCCAATATAATCTACGGAGTGGGCATGCTGGAACTGGGAATTACCTTCAGCTTTGAGCAGTTTGTAATGGATAACGATATAGTTAAAATGACAAATAAGGTTGTACAGGGCATAGATATAAATGATGAAACTCTAGCTGTAGATGTCATCAAGCAGGTAGGTGCCGGCGGAGACTTCTTAATGCAGGAGCATACCATGAAATATATGAGAACTGCACAATCGAGTCCAAAATTAATGAACCGCAAAATGAAATATGCATGGAATGAAGCTGGTTCCAAGGACTTAACCCAGGTTGCCAGGGAAGAAGCTGTTCATATTTTGAAAAACCACAAGCCAGAGCCCCTCTCATCAGAAATAGCATCAAAACTAAGATCTATTATTGCAGAAGCTGAGGAAGAGTTTGGTGTTATTAAAAAATAGTAATTAAGATTGATACTACAGCGAAAGGTTGCTCGTTTCGTTACATCCCTATGCCATAGGGACGGTTCCATCGTCTTCCCTTCGGACCTTCGTTGCACTACGGTGACGCTCGAACCGTCCCCATGGCTCCGCTAATTGCTAAATTTCGCTGTAGTACTAATAAGCTCTCTACGTATGAGAGCTTATTAATATTCTATATTTTAACAGGCCTAATACTCAGTTATTTTTAAATGTTTTTATGTTAGAAACTGCAAATATGATATAATTAAAACACTACTAATAAAAAAATAGTTTGGTGGTATTCATGAGAAAAGATATGGGTGTAAAAACAAAGGGAATACTGCTGGTTGATGAAAGGGGTCTAGTTGCATTCTGTGATAATAATGTGCAGTATTTGCTGCCTGATCTGCAAATATTAGGTGCCCATGTTGATACTATAGTTAAGCACATTGATGAAAGTTTAACATATATAAAGATAGACCTTGTAAAAGATGCAAAATTCCACAATAATCTGAAGTGCTACTTGCTATACTCTAAAGAACTTCCTGAGGATAAGGATGAGATGAATTTAGAGAAGCTTCAGGAAATACTAAATCATTCCTATGATGAAATTTTTGTAATTAACAGCAAGGGGATTGTGGTTTATGTAAATAATGCAAGCGAAAGAAATTACGGTTTGAAACCATCGGAGATTATTGGTAAAACAGTATACCATCTAGTTGAGGAAGGATATTATACTCCTTCAATAACTCCAATAGTCTTCAAAGAGAAAAAGCGGGTTACCCTTTCTCAGGAAACAATGATAGGAAAAAAACTGGTGGTCACTGCCACACCTATATTAGATGAACATGGAAATATTGATCTGGTTGTTATGAACAGTCGAGATATGACAGAAATAGAGGAGCTTAAGTGCAACCTGGAAGAGACAGAAAAGCTGGTGCAGATGTACAAGCAGGAGGTAGAAGAACTAAGGAAAAAGGAATATAAATATGAGCATTTGATTGTCCGCAGCAAAAGCATGAAGGAATGTGTTGAACTGGCACAAAAGGTTTCTTCAACTGATTCAACAGTCCTTATACTGGGAGAATCAGGGACCGGCAAGAACGTAATGGCTAAATATATACATCATATTAGCAATAGAAACAAGGGTCCCTTTAAAAATATAAACTGTGCAGCCATTCCAGATCAACTGCTGGAATCTGAGTTGTTTGGATATCATAGAGGAGCTTTTACCGGGGCAAATACTGCTGGTAAGGTGGGCTTACTGGAACTGGCTAATGGAGGAACCTTGTTTCTGGATGAAATAGCTGAAATTCCCTTAAGGCTGCAGGCAAAGCTCCTGGAAGTAATTCAAGAGGGCAGATTTATTCCAGTGGGAGGTACAGAATATAAAACTATTGATACCAGGATAATAGCTGCAACCAATAGAGATCTGGAAAAAATGGTCAGGGATGGGCTGTTTAGAGAAGATTTATTCTATAGAATAAACGTAATTGAATTAGAGATACCGCCTTTACGTGAAAGACTTGAAGACATAGTGCCCCTGGCTCATTATTTTTTGAACATGTATGATAAAAAATACAGTGCTTCCCATTATTTTAGCCAGGATAGTCTAGACACATTAATGTCCCATTCATGGTCAGGAAATGTTCGTGAACTGCAGCATGTAATTGAGCGTTTGGTAATAACTGTGAAAGAGTCTAAAATATTACCAGAACATTTTCCCAAAAGCTTTCGGAAAACTGAAAAGGCAAAGGCCAATCTTGCATTACAGAATCTTGTACCATTAGATATCCTTGAAGAGGAATTAATTATCAAGGCTTACAAGCAGCTGGGGAGTTCCTATAAAGTTGCAAAGGCATTAAACATTTCCCAAAGCAAGGCCAACAGACGGATTCGTCAGTATTTGAATAACAACAATAAATAATAATAACAATAATAACTGCAAGAAGGAGAACCTGATGTTCTCCTATTTTTATACTATTACTACAGCGAAAGGTTGCTTGTTTCGTTACATCCCTGCGCCATGGGGACGGTTCCATCGTCTTCCCTTCGGACCTTCGTTGCACTACGGTGACGCTCGAACCGTCCCCATGGCTCCGCTAATTGCTAAATTTCGCTGTAGTACTACTATAAAGTATAAGTTCCACATCACCAAATTCTTATGACTTGCAGCAAGTCATAAGGACTTAAAACAGGATGTGATAAGCCTGGTTTTGGGTTAAAATTGCCTGGCACAGACATTGCATTATAATAAAGGAAACTTGTGCCCATTATACTATTAGGACAAATATGGAGGGATTATGGTGTTAAAGACAAAACTGGAGGTCATATCTCAAGAAGATTACCAGATGATACATGATGCATCAATTAAAATATTAGAGGAGACTGGGGTCGCTTTTCATTCGGAAGAGGCCCTGGAGATTTGCAAGCATCATGGAGCAAGGGTTTTAGGTAATACAGTTTATTTTACTCGAAAAATGGTAGAGGAAGCTATAAAAGAATGTCCAAAGACCTTTTCCTGGACAGCTAGAAACACTGAGAAATCTGTAACAGTTGGGGAAGGATTTTTGATTCAACCCAATCTGGGACCTGTATTTATTCAGGATTTAGATAGAGGTAAGCGTGCGGCCACATTGGAGGACTTCAGCAATATCCAAAAACTCTGTCAATACAGTGATGTAGTACATCTTGTTGGTTCAATTCCAGTAAATCCCGGTGATGTTCCGCAAAATGAAAAGCATCTGCATATTATCTATGAAACACTTAAAAATACTGATAAACCTGTCATTGGACACACAGGATACAGGCATGAAGCCAGGGAAACATTGGACATGGTTGAAATTGCTTTAGGCAGAAAACTGGATCATGGACATTATGTTGGTGTGGCTATTAACCCATTAAGTCCCTTGAGTTATTCCAGGGATGCCCTGGAAACTATCATGGAATATGCCAACCGCAATCAGATTGTATTTTTAGCCCCTTGCATTATGGCCGGTGTTTCAGGTCCCATAACCCTCCTTGGAACAGCCCTGCTGCAAAATGTTGAGATCCTTGCCGGACTAACCTTCATACAACTAATAAATCCAGGCAACCCTGTTTTATACTCAATTGCCTCCAATACTGCCTATATGAAAACCGGCAGCTTTATTGGCGGCAACCCTGAAGGCTTACTAATGGATATTATTAATCTCCAGATGGGGCTGGATTACTACAAGGTTCCAACCAGGATACTAGCAGGCATAACTGATGCCAAGGTAGTAGATTGTCAAGCAGGCTATGAAACCATGCAGAACCTCATGCTGGGAGTTCTGGGAGGAGGACACATAGTTGTCCAGTGTATGGGGGTTCTGGATGCTATTATGACAACATCCTACGAAAAGTTTATCATAGATGAGGAATTAATTAAAAGAATGATACGTATTAAACAAGGGGTTGAAGTTTCTGAAGAAGAACTAGCCATTGCAGCTATCCAGGAGCTTGGACATAAGGGGTCTTATTTGACCCATGAAAGTACCTTTGAAAAATTCCGCAGCAGGTGGATGCCTACCATCTCAACGTGTGAATCCTATATGGACTGGGAAGCTGCAGGTTCTAAGGATGTGGTAGTCAGGGCCAATAGAAAATACAAAAAGATACTAGGTGAAGCTCCAGCAACTTTATTAGAAAAAGACCTTGAAAAATCTTTAAAGGAATATATGAATATAGTTAAGAAATAATTATTTAATTAGAAAAATCCCAACAGCTTCTATATAATATTTAATAGGAGCTGTTTCATTTTGCCAGCTGCTTTTAATCCGCTGGATGAAGGAAATTCATGTTAATTTATAGAATATTGCGACATATGGTTTTCAATGGAAAGAGGGTGACAGTGCTGTCTGAGATGAGGGATATACAGGATTTTGTCCAGGATATAGCGGAGGCTATTAGTGCTGCTTTGGACATGGGTGTGGAAATTATAGACAATGAGCTTTTAAGAATTGCAGGGACCGGCGCATCGAAATCTAAAGTGGGCACACAAATGCAGATGGGCCATGTTTGCAGGCATACGCTGCATTATAAAAAACCATTTATTCTAGAGACCCCGGGCAGGGATAAAATCTGTGAGGTTTGTCACTTGTATGGAAGCTGCGACATAATTAAAGCCGGGTTTTTTGTGCCAATAATATTGGGCGGTGTACCCGTTGGATTAATTAACCTGATAGCCTTTACAGAAATGCAGAAAGACCGCTTGCTGAAACAAGA
>JAGXSK010000283.1 GCA_018333845.1 Clostridia bacterium
CTTTAAATATGGTACACTTTCTTTTCAGTATATGCTATAGTTTAACTAATTAATTATTGGACAGGGTGAAATAAATGAGTTTAGGCAAAAATTTACGTGGATTTCGTAAACAGCGAGGGATGAAGCTGAAAGAACTTGCTGAGCAATTAAATGTTTCATATTCGTATTTGAGCGCTGTGGAACGGGACGTGAAAAAGCCTTCCATTGCTATGGTAAAAAAAATTTCACACATATTAAATATTTCACCTACCTACCTTTTTGAAGCAGAAAAAGTTTACGGTGAAAAAATTCGGTTTATTAGAAGGGGTAGAAGCTTAAGTATTGAAGAATTAAGTGATCTGTCCGGAATTTCTGCAGATAAGGTTGAAGCATTTGAAGAAGGAACAGAGGAACCGGACCTGGATACTTTAGAACGTCTGGCTGAGATACTAAATGTTACCATCAGGTATTTTTTGGAGAAAAATGCCGATAGTGTGTCCATTGGAGAACGCGTTCGAAGGGAAAGGGAAAAATTAGGCCTAACAGGAGCAGCTTTGGCTGATAAAGCAAATATCAGTCCTGCCATGGTGAGCCAGATAGAAAATGATCAGAGCGAACCGTCATTAGATACTCTGGAAAGTATTGCTCAAGCCCTGGGCGTGTCTGTTTGCTATTTTTTACTGGAACAGGAAGATGTGGAAAATCTCATTTCCTCTCTTAATTCTGATCTTTTGTCATTGTTGGGAGACCCAAGGGTCCAGGCAGTATTAAGAGCAATAAGGGATTTGGAAGCAGGGGACCTGAAATTTATATTAAATTATATCCAATTTTTTAAACGTAACAAACCCTTATTAAATGGAAATAAAAATATGGAAAAAATATAAGTTGTCTAGCTGCTGCGGCAGCTTTTGTTTTTTATTTTTAAAAAAATTTTAAAAGCAAGTCCATATTTGAAGGAATATAAAACCCGATCACGAATAATATATTAAAAATAAGTTCAATTAAATTGAACCAAGGTTCAAGAAAAGCTATTTGCTTCATCAAGTAAATTTTATATTTTTTTAACCAATGATTTAGTAATAGAACAATTTTATTGAACAAAACATATTAAATGTCTTAACCCTTTTAAAATAAAATCAAGGAGGAGAAGTTAATCATGAAAAGTAATTTGAGTACCAAGCAGATGGCAAGAATTCAAGAAGTATTTGGTGAGCGCGTGCGCTTTAACAAGGTTGAAAGGATAGTATATTCCCACGACATGGGCATTATGCCCGAACAGATCAGGGGTCTGATGGAATGTGTACCTGATGCTGTTGTCCAACCAATTAATGAGGAAGAGGTTATTGCCTTATGTAAAATCTCGTGTGAAGAAAATATTCCCCTTGTGCCAAGGGGAGCAGGCAGTGCTGGCTTTGGAGGAAGTGTCCCGGCAAAAGCAGGTGTAGTGGTTGATTTTGTGAGGATGAATCAGATTTTGGCTATTGATACAGAAAAAATGACAGCTTACGTCCAACCAGGTGTTATTTGGAGCAATCTGGAAAAAGAATTAAATAAGCGTGGATTAGCATTAAGAGCATACCCGTCCAGTGCTAACAGTTCAACTGTGGCGGGCTGGGTTGCCCAGGGGGGAAGTGGATATGGTAGTTATGAATTTGGTGATTGCAGTCAAAATATTATTTCTGCAGATGTGGTTTTACCTAATGGAGAGCTCAAAACCTTTTCCGGTGAAGACTTAAAATATATATACAGTCTTTGTGGCATTACAGGTATGATTGTTAAGGTTGAGGTCAAGGCCCGGGAAAAGGATGAAGAAAGTGTAATTCTTTCCGCTTTTCCAGATATGGAAAGCACGGCAAAATTTTTAAATGAACTCTCGAAGAAAAAAATTCTCTTGTGGAATGTGAGTTTGACTACCCCTGCCTATACAGCTTTGAAGCAAAAAGCTTTAGAACACTATGTCTTACCTGAAGATCAGTATCTTGTAACCATGGTTTTTCCAAAACCGCGTCGTTCCTCTGTTGAAAAACAAATTCAAGACCTAACTGCTTTTTATAACGGCAAAATTATGCGGGAAAAACTGGCCAAAGAAGAATGGGAAGACAAATTTTATCCCATGCGCTTTAAAAAATTAGGACCTACTCTGGTTGCCAGTGAGGTTGTCATCCCAATCAAGGAAGTAGAGAGCTTTGTCAGGGAGATTGAACGAAAGTACAAGGGAGAATTTGCTTTAGAAGGCACAATGGTAGGGACAGACCAGATTTCCATACTGGGATTCATGTTGGCAGACGAGCGCAAATTTGGTTTTCCCCTGGCTTATGCCTGTGCTCTAGATGTCATTGATACCGGAGAAAAATATGGCGGGAAGGTTTTCTCAATTGGCATGTACTTTACAGACAGGGCCAGGAACTTTTATGGTGTGCAGCAATTGGATGAGATTTGGAGATACAAACAGTCAATTGACGGGGAAAACTTAATGAATCCTGGAAAGATTATACCCCCGTCTATAGACAAAAACTCCCCTACAAAAAAGCTTGCTACTGCCATGAAGGTTGCTAATGCTGGCAGCGGTTTGATCGGTCTTGCCGGAAGACTGCTCAGTAAATGGCAGGGGAATAATTTTGAATCACCCCTTGATGAGCATCTTACAGACGATACATTTTCATGTGCAATGTGTGGTTACTGCCGAAATGTCTGTACGGTATTTGATGCTATTCCTTGGGAGAGCAACTCGCCGCGAGGCAAATATTTTCTGCTTAACCAATATATCAAGAGAAAGATACCTATGGATGATGAAGTAGGAAAAGCATTATATGCTTGTACGACCTGTAAAAAGTGTGATACGGTCTGCCAAATTCGTGCCCATAATGCACACCATTGGATGGCCCTGCGTTACGAGTTTTATAAAAATAAACTTCATAATACAGGATTAGAGTTTATTCGCAACAATGTTTTAACAACAGGAAATTTTTGGGGAATACCTGCCCAGGAGAGACTAAAATGGTTGGATGTTTCAACAGAAACACATGGGAAAATTGCCTATTGGTCAGGTTGCTGGGCCGCAACAATTATGGACAATATGGCCCAAAATACCACAAGAATATTGAGTCATTTAGAAATACCCTTTGTCCACTATGGTGAGGATGAACGCTGCTGCGGGTTGTATTTAGCTTTAGGAGGTTACAAAAAAGATTTTCAAGGATTAGTAAAAAGCAATTTGGAGATGTTTAAAAAGTCCGGTGTTGAAACCATAGTTTTTTCATGTCCAGGGTGTTATGCTACATTTAATGAAAACTATCCCCAAATGGCTTTAGAAATGGGGTTAGAATGTAATATTCGTTTTAAACACATAGTAGTTTATCTTAGTGAGTTGATTGCAGATGGTAAATTGACATTTGCCACTCCCCTTGAGCAAAAGGTTACTTATCACGACTCCTGTCACGTAGGACGTTGGTTTGGTCATTACCATGAACCGCGAAATGTTATACTGGCCATTCCCGGCCTTGAACTGCGTGAAATGGAGCATGTGAAAGAACAAGGTTTATGCTGCGGGCTTGTTTCAGCTTTTGACTCTTTACCATCGGTAGCCCACAGTGGTATGACACGGGTAAGGGAAGCAGAGGCTACCGGAGCAGAATATCTGGTTACAAACTGTGCCGGATGTGGTTCCCAATTTAATGCTACCTGCCATGCCATGGGTACAAAAGTTAAGCAGATGGATTTGACAGAACTGGTAGCTAGAGCTTTAGGAATTCCCACTAATGACCCTTCAGAAAAAATTGGGGCTTACATGGGTCAATGTGTTGAACTTCTAAAGGATAGTGTGCTTGCCCCCATTGAAATCTCGCGGGAAGCAAAGAAATAAATAAAGGTGCTTTACCCTGATAAAACATACATGCAGTGGATGCGGGAGCTGTAATCATTAGTTATATGCATATGATTCTTTAATAAATTGACAATACTTATTAATAATTGTATATTTAATATCAAGCCTTTAGCATAATCAGTATAAATTGGTTATGTTAAAGGTCTTTTTTTTAAATCTTTTTTAAGTGAGTGACATTTTAAAATGCTGTCAACAGAGTGGGTATTACATATATTAGAAAAATGGCATAATTGGGCAATATTAGTAAGCTTATTAATCAGCATTCTAATTGCCATATTAGGTGTGCTGCCGTCAATCTTTGTTACAGGAGCAAATGTCTTGTTTTTTGGTATTTATAATGGACTATTGATTTCATGGCTCGGAGAAGTCATTGGTGCCGGTATCTCTTTTAAGCTTTACCGTTGGGGGTTTAAACGTCGAACAGAACAAATAGGGATGAATT
>JAGXSK010000284.1 GCA_018333845.1 Clostridia bacterium
CAAAGAAAATAGGGTTCCGCCAGAAAAGAACTTTTCCAGAGGTGTTATCTATAGAATAGATACTGACAAAATGGAAATAGAGCAGGTCTGGCAGTATGGCAAAGAAAGGGGAGCAGAGTTTTACTCACCATATATCTGCAATGTAGATTATTATAAAGATGGACATTACATGATTCATTCTGGAGGAATTTCAACATACAGGGGAAAACATACAGATGAATTAGGAGCACTTCAATTAAATAAATACAAAGATGAACATATCCATCTAACCCTGGAGTCAACTACTGTAGAAGTATTAAATGACGAGGTTAAATATGAATTAAATGTAAAAGGCGGCAACTACTACAGGGCAAGAAGACTTGCTTTATATGCTGAAAGCACAAACCTTGCACCAGGCAAGGGCAAATTCTTGGGTGGATTTGGAGTAACCCCAGAGTTTGGGATGAGGGTTAAATTTAAAGATGTTGATGAGGCCGTACCTGGAAAGCATAACTTATCATTAGTTCTTGAAGAAGACAGACTAGCACTTCGTGGAACATTTGCAGAAGGTTCCCAGGTTCTTCTGGAATTAAAGGGCGAAAAGGAATCAAAATTTTATTCAGTCCCAACAGATGTTCATGATATTACAGCGGCATGTATATCTTTTGAAGAGCAGAAAGAAAATGACGTACAATTCTATGTAAGCAGGGAAGGATTGTCTGGTGAATTCAATATTTACTTAAATATTGATAACCTAAGATATAATACTAAGACATCAGTGAAGCTATAACAAATCATTAAAAGGGTTTCTCTGGTTCAATGGGGAGAAACCCTTTTTGGGGATTTGTAGAAATAGTTGCAAGAGATTAGTTAGGAGGAATGATAAATGCCATTAACAAGAATTGATGCTGAAGCTGTTGACGAAGTTATTAACAATAAAAATGAACCCTGTTTGATTGTGTTTTCAAGAGAGAACTGTCATGTGTGTCAAGAGGTTGTACCAAGGGTTGAAGAGCTTGCAGAAAAATTTGTGGGTAAATTACTTTTTTATTATATAGACGTGGAAGACAACAAGGATATATTAAAAAAATATGCCCTTAAAGGTGTGCCTCAGATATTATTTTTTAAGGGTGAAGAGTTTTGCGGGAGAATAGCAGGCAATGTTGAGGAAGAAGATATTGAAGAAAAAATAACTGAATTGTTATAAGAGGTTACTTTGAAACTGATAGGGTTATCTAAATTGATCAGTTAAAAGAATGGCCTCATTATGCCTTTTTAACTATAGAAAATTGTATTAAGCAATGTCAAAGCGCCAGTTCTTACCTGTCCTAATTTTCTTTGTTTAGTGTAAACAAAGGACTCCTGAGCTTCAGATGTCCTTTGTTTTTTAATTATAAAAGGTGTAACGGAAGAGCTTTTTTGGTACTATTAGATAAAAGATCTATTTTTGTGTTTTGGGAGAAATATCCAACTTAGATGTGAGCAAAATCTTTCAAGACAGACAAAGGAGGACGGCCATGAAAGACTATTTTGGTGCCTATCCAGTTGAAGGCTTTGAAATGCTTTCAACCTCCCATGTGGTTGTTTTATTTATCATTGCTGCTATCATCTGGGGATTATATTATTTTCGAATTCACTTTCAGGAAAGCCCTTATAAAAATAGTATTCGTATTATTCTGGCTGTATTATTAATACTATTGGAAGTTATTCTGCAGATTTGGTATATAACCAATGGGATTTGGTCTTTGCAATATTCCCTGCCGCTTCACTTGTGTAGTATGGCAATACTTTTAGGTCCAGTTATGTTAATAACTCGAAAGTATTACCTCTATGAGGTGCTCTTTTTTTGGGGGATAGGAGGTACTACCCAGGCAATTTTAACGCCCGATTTGTGGTACGGGTTTCCTCATTTTATTTTCTTCCAATATTTTATTGCCCATAGCCTGATAGTATTTTCCTGTCTGTGGATGACATTTGTTGAAGGTTTTCGTCCCACTCTTAAATCAGTTGTGAGGGCATTTTTATTCACCAATTTGTATGCAGCTTTTGTTCTGGTAGTAAACATCTTGATAGGCAGTAATTATCTATACTTATTACATAAACCCGACAAACCAACTATTTTAGACTTTTTACAGCCCTGGCCCTGGTATCTTGTCCAGTTAGAGATAATTGCCCTGATAGTATGTTTTCTGTGCTATTTACCATTTATGATAGCTGACAAAAGGAATAAGAGCAGTTCGAATAGTTTTTAAATAACATTGGATTACAGCGGTTGTTTTATGAGTTGCAGCAGTTTTTTATTTTGCTTGCTCTATTCTTGATTAACTTTAATATGTTATAATACCTCCGAAGAAGGGAGGATTTTTTTTGAACAATACTAGTATTTTTGAAGGCTTAAATGAAGCCCAGCATGAGGCTGTAACCACTACCCATGGCCCGCTTTTAATTATTGCAGGTGCAGGTTCTGGCAAGACCAGGGTTCTTACTCATAGAATTGCTTATCTTTTAGAGATGGAAAATATACAACCATGGCAAATTTTAGCTATTACCTTTACTAATAAGGCTGCAAGTGAAATGAAACAAAGGCTGGAGAAGCTTATTGGGCCAACTGCTAATGATATGTGGGTCAGCACCTTTCACTCAGCCTGTGTACGTATCTTAAGAAGACATGCTAAAGAAATCGGTTTTAACAGTAATTTTGTTATTTACGATACGTCTGATAAGGAAACATTAATAAAGCAGTGTCTTAAGCAGTTGGATATAGATCCCAAGCAGTTTTCTCCCAAGGCTATTTCAGCAACAATCAGTAATGCAAAAAATGAATTAAAAAATGCCCAGAAGTTTTACAAGGGTGCTGACGATTACTATACGGAGGTTGTTGCTAGAGTTTACAAGGTATATGAGGAAAAACTGGAAGCCAATAATGCCTTTGATTTTGATGACCTTTTAATGAAAACTGTTGAGCTGCTGCAGTTTAATGAACAAGTTTTGGAATTTTACCAGAACAAATTTAGTTATATTTTAATAGATGAATATCAGGATACTAACCGTGCCCAATACATCTTTGTTAATCTGCTGGCTAAAAAGCATAAAAATCTTTGTGTTGTGGGAGATCCGGACCAGTCTATTTATCGCTGGCGAGGAGCTGACATAAATAATATACTTAGCTTTGAAAGGGATTATCCCGAGGCCAAGGTTGTAAAGCTGGAGCAAAACTACCGATCTACTGCGTGCATCCT
>JAGXSK010000285.1 GCA_018333845.1 Clostridia bacterium
GAACAAACAGAAAAGGCCCAAAACTTGTTGGAAAAGGTTGGCCTGGGAAATAAGCTTAAAAGACTGCCAAATGAGCTTTCGGGCGGTGAACAGGAAAGGGTAGCCATAGCCAGGGCCCTTGTAAATGATCCCCCCATTGTTTTTGCAGATGAACCAACAGGAGCCCTTGATGCAAAAACAAGCCTGGAGATAATGGAGTTGTTTCAAAAGGTAAATGAAGAGAGTTATACAATTATTATGGTTACCCATAACAAGGAAAATCTGAACTTTGTAAAAAGAGCCGTATTTATAAGAGATGGTGAGATAGAGGCAGAAGAACGCTATTGATTTATTAAAGATATATAATTGAAGGGCAGGGTCTATACAAATTGAGACTAATTAATATAGCATTAGCAAATCTAAAGGTTAGAAAAATAAAATACATGTTTCTTATGCTGGGCATGTTAATTGGTACTGCTACCATAGTTGCCTTATTTTCCATTACCGATGCCATGGAGTCAGAGCTAAAGGAGCATTTTGACAGGGTAGGAACCAGGGTAATAATAACACAAGACCAGGAAAGATTCTCCCTTTCCTACAGGGGTATAACTGTAGCCGAGGATATTGGCAAGGAACCAGATCTATTTCCTGCCCAAAAGCTTGCTTTCCTTTCAGATTTGCCATCCTGGGATCAGGTGGAAACAACTGCTCCAAAGCTAGTGGCTAGCGGCACAACTGCTGAGGGAGATGCTTTGTTGGTCCTGGGCATTGATTTTGCTGAAGAAATTAATGTGAAGAACTACTGGCAGGTAACAGGAGCCTATCCCAATTCAGAAAACCAGGCATTACTTGGGGTGCAATTGGCCCAGAGATTAGAACTTGAAGTTGGTGACACTCTAGTAATTTTTGATGAGGAGTTTCATGTAACAGGAATATTAGATGAGCTGGGCACCCAGGAGGATTTTCTGTTGTACCTCTCCCTGGAAAAGCTGCAAAAACTAACAGGCAATGAAGGTTTACTAAGTATGGCAGAGGTAGTTATACCAGGCAGCCAGGGAGCTGAGACAGCTGATTTCCTTGTAAATGAGCTTAGACAAAAAGATATTGGTCTGGCAGGTACAAGGGTTCAGGATGCAGCCGAAGGAAGAAGGGTAATAGTTGAGCACTTTGCACGGATTGCCTTTATGGTGACCGTGGTAATCATTGTAATCGGCTCTTTAATTATGGGTACTACAATGATGTCATCTGTAAAGGAAAGAACCTGGGAAATAGGTATTTTTCGAGCATATGGCTTTAGAAAAAAGCATATCATGTCAATTATCTTTTATGAAGCTGGTATTCTTAGTGCCATGGCTGGAGCTGGCGGGTATTTTATTGGTATGATGCTGGCTGTCTTTGCAGCACCTGTAATAGCTGATATTCAAGGCAATATCTCCTGGAATCCCTTTGTAGGCCTGTGGGTCCTTGTTTTAACAGTAATGGTAGGAGTTATGGCAAGTATATATCCTGCCGTCAGGGCAGCAAATCTAGATCCGGTGAAAGCACTTAATTATTTATAACCGATACAAAATGTATCGGTTTTTTGTTTAAAATAGCCCTTCTTTAGAAATGAAAAAAATACATTATATTGTCACAATATACAGGAAAACAGAAAAAAATGCAGAATTGTATATACTAGTTTTATTATATGGGCTGATTAGGGAGGCTAGAAAATTATATGAATAAAAGGCAAGTTTTAATAGCTGTTGTTTTATTGTTGGTTGTAGTTTTTTCACTAAGTGGGTGTGGAGCAGAAAAACCATCAGGCATAAATTCAGATACAGATGCAGCTATTTTGACATTCAACTTGAATAGTCCACCAGAAACTATAGATCCCGGCAGGGTGGTGGGTCAGCCTGATATGACTGTGGTCAATGCTGTTATGGAGGGATTAACTAGATATAATGTTTTTGGTGAACTTGAGCCTGCCATGGCAACCCACTGGGATATTTCTGAAGACCAAAGTACTTATACTTTTTATATAAGAGAAGAAGCTAAATGGAGCAATGGGGATCCTGTGACGGCACATGACTTTGAATTTGCCTGGAAGCGTGTACTTGATCCAGAATATGCATCAAGATATGCCTATCAATTATATTACATAGTCAATGCTTTTGAGTACAATAATCCGGAAAATACCCATGTGACAGATCCCGATCTGGTTGGAGTTACTGCCCTTGATGAGCATACCCTAAAAGTCGTTTTGAATGCCCCTGCTCCTCAATTCTTAGGACTTACAGCTTTTCCCACCTATTTTCCTGTACACAGGGAAACTGTAGAAAGTAATCCTAACTGGGCTGAGGATATTGAAACATATATAAATAATGGACCTTTCAAAATAGACAAGTGGCAGGAACAGCAAAGAATTGAGTTAGTAAAGCATGAGATGTACTGGGATAAGGATAATGTCCAGCTGGACAGGTTAGTTTTCACATTAGTCAGCGAGCAAGGCACCAGTTTGGCAATGTACGAAGCCGGCAGTCTTGATGTTTTATACAATATACCATCCCAGGATCTCGAACGCCTGAAAGGGGAAAGCCGGGAATTAAAATTTGCCCATGACTTATCAATTGCTAAATACCTTTTCAATACTGCCATTAAACCCTTTGATGACCCAAGGGTAAGAAAGGCACTGGCCATGGCCATTGAAAGACAGGATATTGTAGACTATGTAACCAGGGCAGGAGAAAGGCCGGCTTATGCCTATGTACCCTATGGTGTTCCAGATATAACTGAAACTAAAGACTTCAGGGAAACAGGTGGAGAATACTTTACAGAAAACCTTGAATATGCTAGAGAGCTCCTGTCTCAAGCAGGATTTCCTGGTGGAAAAGGTTTTCCAGAGGCAACACTGCTAATAACTGATTCTGAAGACAACCTAAGAATTGCCCAGGCTGTTCAGGAGATGTGGAGAAAAAACCTGGGTATTGACACCATAAAAATCCAACCCAATGAATGGGGAACTTATCTCCAGTCAATTTTTGCAGGCCAGTACCAAATTGCAGGGGCAGGTTGGTCAGCTGATTATATTGATGCAATGACCTTTTTGGATGTGTATGTTGCTGGTGGAGGAAATAATGTCACCGGATGGGGCAGCTCAGAGTATGACCAATTAATATCCATGGCAAAAAGTTCAAATAACCGTGCTGAGCGTGTCCAGGCCATGCACCGGGCTGAAGAAATCCTGATGGCTGAAATGCCCATTATACCTCTTTTTTATTATACAAAGCCTTACATGATTAAGAATCATGTAAACAATGTTGGCGTTCCTAGCTTCGGGCCGCAGATGGAATTTAAGTGGGCTTATATCAAAAAATAGGCCTGGAGGTTTTTCATGAGATATGCGATTCAAAAGGTGAGCTCTTTAATAATTACCCTGATGGTGATAATTACCCTTACCTTTATATTAATACACTCACTTCCAGGCAGCCCCTTTGATACTGGAAAGAAGATACCAGATGCCATTGCTAAAAATCTCAATTACAAATATAATCTGGATGCACCATTGACTGAGCAATACTTAAGCTATCTTAAGGGCTTATTAAAGGGTAATCTAGGTTTTTCCATGAAACACGATAACAAAACAGTTAACAGTATAATTAGAGAAGGCTTTCCAATTTCTGCACTGCTAGGTCTGTCGTCCATGTTAATTGCAGTGACTTTTGGTATGATGCTGGGCTGTACTGCCGCTATTTATAAGGGTAAGTGGCAGGATATTGGAATAACGTTATTTACCACAATAGGCATATCAGTTCCAGGTTTTGTGTTAGCAGGGATTTTGATTCAGGTGTTTGCTGTAAAACTCCAGTGGCTTCCTCCTGCCCAGTGGGAGGGAATAGCATCAATGATTTTGCCCATGGTATCCCTGGCTCTGCTGCCAACAGCAATTATAGCCCGCTTGATAAGGTCAAGCTTGATCCATGTCCTGGGACAAAATTATATACAAACTGCCAGGGCAAAGGGTCTATCTTTTAGTATGACAGTAATTAAACATGGACTGCGCAATAGTTTGTTTCCAGTTATCAGCTTCCTGGGTCCGGCCACGGCAGGGATTGTTACTGGAAGCTTTATAATAGAAAGTATTTTTAATATCCCTGGCATGGGAAAATGGTTTGTAACAAGTGTTATTAGCAGGGATTATACAGTTGTTGTAGGATTGACTATTTTTTATAGTACATTACTTATATGCATTAACATTTTAGTTGATGTGGCCTATACTCTTATAGATCCCCGTGTCAGGCTTGGGCATAGGGGGATTAGCAGGTGAACAGGGATAGGATACTACTTTTTACTGGTTTAACCATTGTAACCCTGCTGTTATTACTGTCACTTATAGGCCCCTATCTGAATAAATGGACTTATTATGAACAGACATTGCAAAGGGCAAATGAAGCTCCTGGCTGGGAATACTGGTTTGGGACTGATGCCCTTGGAAGAGATTTATTTACCAGGGTCTGGATTGGCCTGCGTATATCATTTATTATAGGCATAGCAGCAAGTTTAATAAGTGTTGTTTTTGGCACCATATATGGGGCAATTGCTGGTTACTTCGGGGGTATCCTGGATGAAGTAATGATGAAGCTGGTGGAAATCCTTTATTCCATACCTTTCTTAATATATGTAATCCTCTTACTATTAATCATGGAGCCAGGCATCAAAACTATTATTATAGCCCTTATAATTGTATGCTGGCTGGGTACTGCCAGGGTTGTAAGGGGAGAGATAGTGCGCCTTAAGGAAATGGATTTTGTTTTGGCTGCCCATTCCATTGGAGCTAGCAATTGGAGAATTATCTTTTATCATCTAATTCCAGGAGCTGCAGGATCTATTATTATTATGCTTACAATAACCATCCCTGAGGTAATCCTAGCAGAAGCAATTTTAAGCTTCCTGGGATTAGGGGTAAGTGCTCCCAAAGCAAGTCTGGGTTATTTGATCAATGATGGATTTCAAAGCATTCGATCTTATCCCTACCAGTTGTTTTTTCCAGCAGCTGTAATTACCCTGGTAATGCTAGGCTTTAACCTGGTTGCCGATGGATTGCGCAGTTTTATAGATCCTACTGTAAAGAAATAGAAAATTTTTTTTAACTTTGGTTTTTTTGCAGGAAAATGTTTACTTTTAGTCGAATGTGATTTTAAGTGTTGGTGAGGGGTGAAGGTATGTCTACTTTTGATGAAAAGGATAATCAACCGGGACAGAGGCAAATAGAGGATGTTATTAAAAGAATAAAGGGTGTAATATCCTGTAATGTTGTTATTTCTAGCGAGGACGGTAAAATACAAGAGATACATGTCTTGTCTGAGAGTAACAGATTGCCTAAACAATTGGTGAGGGATATTGAATCAGCAGTTATGGCTGAATTAAATATTCCCCTTGATCATAAAAAGATTAGTGTTGCTCAAATTAAACAGTCTGAACCATCTTCAAAATACAGCAGATTGATAATTGATAGAATAGATATTAATGGAAGTAAAAATTGGTTAACTTCCAGGGTATCAGTAAAATTAGGTGAATTCACCTTTGATGGACATGCTGAAGGACC
>JAGXSK010000286.1 GCA_018333845.1 Clostridia bacterium
CCATAGTGTTTTTCGGCTGCCTTATTAGCATATATGGAATTCCCCTTATTATCCACCACAAATATCTCATCATGGCAGTTATCCAGAATCTTTCTTAGAGTAAAACAATCAAGGTCATTAATGGTTTTAGGAGAAAAAGCTTTAAAAGCAATTATTACTAATATGGTTTTTATTTTGGTATCAGTCATATTTTCTGGGCTAACCTGTTGAACGCATATCTTAAATGCCGATGATTCAATAAGCTTAAAAATCTTTTTGTTTTTGAGGTTTTCCTCCAAAAAAATTTTTTGGGCACCTTCATTGTATAAAACCACGCAATCATTTTGGTCAACTGCTACAATGCCTGTCATTAGATTACTGCAGCTGTTCAATTAACAGTGTCCTCCTTTAAATTTCTATATTTTACTAACTATAATTCGATTAATTTTGCCATTCTCCTTTAATTAGCCATGGTATTAATTCATTTTTAAAAAATACTAATTCATTTCTAAAACTGGCATTTAAGTAGGGATAAAGCTTAATAACTAACATCATTAGAGTAGAAGTTTATGATACTTGATCATATTTTTAGAAGTTTGTTTCAAAAATGAGTCTTCCAATTGGACAGTGTTGCCTGATTAATAAGTAAATTAATTTACCTCTACAGTTATGTATGGTTAGCAATAATAGACTTGAAAAACATGCTTCACAATGCTCTATATATTGGCATGATATTTGCTTATTAGTCTAATTAGAACGTGTGAAATGAGGTGAATGATTAGACTTGCTAAGATATAGCCTTTGTAAAGTTTCTATTTAATTTTTGTAAAGTTTCTATTTAATTAAGGAGGGAAAAACTTGAACGATATACTCACTAGATTAGGGGATGGTACCTTTATATCTCTTACCAAGGACGAAGTCAGACGTGAAATTGAAGAGGGTGTTGAGAATGCTGCAGATCGTGCTGAAATTGATCCTTTAACAAAAGAGGATATAGATAGGCTTTATGACATTATAGTTGACCCAAGGAAATTTGTTAGCGTTGAGCCTGGCAATGAATTGATTCTGTCTTATGATGGATTTCCAATGAAGCTTACCAGGGTTGGGATACCAATTGAAAGGCCACAAATTTTAAAGGTTTTTGAAAGAGCATTTGGTTCGGATACATTAGAAATGGCTTATGTTCATTACAGTATTAAGCCTTTAAAGATAAATCTTTCTGAAGAAGTCGCTTTCTTTGCGGAAAGCTTACAAGGAACAATAGCTCCATTGATGTACGGAGCAATGCCCAACATGAGTCTTTATACCAAGCCAGATGGTCCATGTGAAAATGCTGCAGAACTGCTGCCATTAGGGAAAATTAAGGAAGCTCAAGAGGCTCAAATGGAAGCAGCCCAATATCTTGAAAAAGATATTATGCTGGTTGCCGGCCAAATGTATGAAGCTGGAGCTGATGGTTTCGATTTCGATACAACTGCTGCAGCAGGTGATGCAGAATTTTATGCTGTTCTAAAAGCTATAGAACGATTAAAGGCAAAATACCCAGAAATGGGTATCGAGGTAGGCATGTCCGGTGAGTTCATCCTTGGATTTCACGGAAGTGTTGAATATGCTGGTACCCGTCTTGCTGGGTTATATCCCCATGAACAAATTAAGATGGTAGAAAAGGCCGGGGGCACAATTTTTGGTGCAGTTATTAATACAAACAGTAGCAGATCGTTTCCATGGAATTTAGCACGTGCCATAACCATGTGTAAGGCGTGTGGTGAGGTTGCTAACATTCCTGTTCATGCCAATGTAGGCATGGGAGTGGGTGGCATTCCATTAACTCCAGTTACACCAATAGATTGTGTTTCCAGGACTTCAACCGCTATGGCAGAAATTGCTAAAATGGATGGATTATAGGTAGGCTATGGTGATCCTGTTGGTATGCACGCAACTCATGTTCAAGCGTCAGGAATGGGCGGAATTCGAACTGCTGGAGATCTAGTAGGACGGATGCAGCTGAATAAGGGAATGCGCTTGACTGAAGCTAAAAAATATGTCGCAGATAAACTTGGGGTTTCAGTTTTTGATCTGCGTGATGAAATAGCAATGACTGAATTACGAAAAGACCTGGATATAGGTAATGTATATATGGGTTATGATGCACCAGCAAGGGGTATTGAAGCTAAATTTAATATAGCACGACTCCTTGACATAGACATTAATTGTGTCAATAGGTTTAAAGCCAAAACTAAGATTGGTTAAAAACTTCTGATGATTGTTTAACAGGGCTTAACAGGCAGCGAAGTTTAAATCAATAACAAAATTTTATTAGTTAGGTAGGGGGATAAAATGATAGATAATAGTATTCTTGAAGCTGCAGCGAACTCCATAATAAAGTCTGATCAAACTAAGGCAGAAGAAATTGCTAATGAAGTTTTAGAAAAAGGCTTAGAACCTTTAGAAGTGATTACAAAGGGTTATACAGTAGGCATTATAAAAGTTGGTGATCTTTTTGAAAGGGGCAAACTATTTTTACCTGAATTAATTCAATGTGCTGAGGTTATGAAAAATGTTACAGCAATCTTAAATAATGCAATTTCCACGGATGAAGAGGCTTCCAGTTCCAAGCAAGTAAAAGGCAAAGTTTTAATAGCCACTGTGGAAGGCGATGTTCACGATATAGGAAAGGGAATAGTTTGTTCCATATTAGCTGCAAATGGTCTAGAAGTTACTGATATGGGTAGAGATGTACCTGCAGAAAAAATAGTTAAAAAAGCCGAAGAGATAAAAGCTGACGTTATTGGAACTAGTGCTTTACTTACTACTACAATGATTCGCCAAAAAGATTTAGAAGAAATCCTGGTGGAAAAGGGAATTAGAAACAAGTATATCACTGTGGTAGGTGGCGCCCCAGTTACAGTTGGCTGGGCAAAAAAGATAGGTGCAGACATTTATGCTGAAAATGCAGTTGATGGTGTAAATAAGATTTTGGTTGCTCTTCAGAAAAGATAATATTTCGTGTAAACAGGAGGCGTATTAAATTGATTATCGGTGTACCAAAGGAAATTAAAAATAATGAGAATAGAGTTGCTATTACTCCAGCAGGTGTGGAAGCTTTTAGTAGAGCCGAACATACTGTTTTAATTGAATACGGTGCGGGTATGGGCAGTGGATTTAGTAATGAAATGTATATTGAAGCAGGTGCAAAGATATTAGAGAGTGCCTGTGATGTTTTTCAAAAAGCTGAGATAATCATGAAAGTAAAAGAACCACAACCGCAGGAATTTGATTATTTTAAAGAAGGTCAAGTATTGTTTACTTATCTGCATGCTGCTGCTGAAGAGAAAGTTACTAAAGCATTAATAGAAAAAAAGGTCGTTGGTATTTCTTATGACACTGTTCAGTTAGGTAATGGTGCACTGCCTCTTCTAGCTCCTATGAGCGAGATTGCTGGCAGAATGGCAACACAAATTGGGGCTCAGTTTTTAGAGAAACCAAAGGGTGGAATGGGAGTATTACTTGGCGGTGTACCTGGAGTGCCTCCTGCGCATGTGGTTGTAATAGGCGGGGGAGTTGTAGGGACAAATGCAGCTAAAATAGCAGTTGGAATGGGTGCAAGGGTTACTGTACTTGATGTAAGTACCGCAAGATTAAGATATCTGGATGATATTTTCGGAAGCAAAATTGAAACTGTGGTCTCGAACTACTACAGTATTAAGGCAGCAGTTCAGGATGCAGATTTACTAATTGGGGGAGTATTAATTCCTGGAACAAAGGCTCCAAAACTAGTAACAGAGGAAATGGTAAAAGAAATGAAAGCTGGTTCTGTAATAGTTGATGTAGCCATTGACCAGGGAGGATGTATTGAAACAATAGACAGAGTAACAACCCACAGCGAACCAATATATAAAAAATATGGTGTTGTTCATTATAGTGTAGCAAATATGCCTGGAGCAGTGGCAAGAACATCTGCAATAGCATTAACAAATGCAACCTTGCCATATGCATTAGATCTTGCCAATAAGGGTTGGAAGGCAGCTGTTAAAGCTGATGCTTCCCTGGCAAAGGGTGTAAACATGGTAGATGGGAAATGTACCTATAAAGCAGTCGCGGAAGATTTAGGTTTGGAGTATACACCATTAGAACAAATAATTGGTTAGGACTATATCTGTATTCATAGGGGACTTGCTTGCATTAGCAACAGACAGTCATTGTTAGGTTAATGTGCCAATTACCCATTGAATCAGCACTGCTTCAAAAGGAAACAGTATTTTACATGATTTTAGGGAGGGATTGGAATGGAGAGGGAAACCAGTTTAGACTTCAAAGAATTACAACAACAGGATTTAGAAAGTCTATGGCATCACCTGACCCAACACAGTGTATTTAAAGATCAAGCACCCCCAATCATGGTGGAAGGTAAAGGGTGCATTTTAAAAGATCATACAGGAAGAGAGTACTTAGATGCAGTATCAGGCGGAGTATGGTGTGTAAACGTAGGTTACGGCAGAGACAGTATAGCAGAAGCAGTTTATGAACAACTAAAAAAAATGCCATATTACGCACCGGCATTAGGCAACATACCAACAATTAAATTAGCGGATAAATTGACAAGTTTACTTCCAAGATTGCATAAAGTGTTTTTCTCAAACAGCGGTTCAGAAGCAAACGAAAAAGCATTCAAAATGTGCAGGCAGTATTTTAGGTTAAAGTACAACAACAAAGATAAATACAAGATAATATACCGCAATAGAGACTATCATGGGACCACCATAGCAGCATTAAGTGCTACAGGTCAAGATGAAAGAAGAGCTCTATTTGGACCACTAGTTCCTGGTTTTGTGGAAATACCCCATGCGTTATGCTACAGATGCCACTTTGGCAAGGCGTATCCAGGCTGTAACCTGGAATGTGCTTATGCACTAGAAGAGACAATTAAAAGAGAGGATCCAGATGCAGTAGCAGCATATATAGTAGAACCAATAACTGCAGGGGGAGGAATAATAGTACCAGTAGACGAGTACTTTAAAATAGTTCAAGAAATTTGTAAAAAGTATGAAGTATTAATTATCATGGACGAGGTAGTTAACGGATTTGCAAGGACAGGAACATGGTTTGGGCATGAGCACTTTGAGGTAAACCCAGACATAGTGACAATGGCCAAGGGAATGGCAAGCTCCTATATGGGAATATCAGCAACAATGGCTAAACAAGAAATATTTGATCAGTTTTTAAATGATCCTTCAGATAAGATTGCTTACTTTAGAGACATCAGTACATATGGAGGTTGTGCAGGGGGATCGGTAGCAGCATTAGAGAATATTAAAATTATTGAAGAAGAAAACCTTTGTGAAAGAAGTAGGATAATGGGAGAATACTTTATAGGTGCACTTAAAGAATTAGAAAATCTTCCAATGGTTGGGGAAGCAAGAGGTAAGGGTCTTTTTGCAGGTATTGAATTGGTTGAAGATAAAAACACCAAGGTTCCTGTAAGCGAAGGCTATGTTAACAAAATAGTAGCAGGAGCAAAGGAAAAAGGCGTCCTTATAGGTAAAATGAATAGAAGCGTACCAAATTTAAATAATGTACTAGGTTTTGCACCAATGCTTATAGTTACTAAAGAAGAAATAGATAAGATTGTAGGAGCAGTTAAGAGCGCATTGGAAAACAACCCTATCTAAGTTTAAAAGTATCCAGTTTAAAAAAGGAGGAATAAAAAAATGGCAAAAGTAAAAATGACACCAAGTGAAGCCATAGTAGAACAGATGCTAGCAGAAGGAGTAGAATATTGTGTAGGTATCGTGGGATCAGCCTTCATGGATATGCTGGACCTATTCCCAGCAGCAGGAATCAAATTCATTCCAGTAAGAGACGAACATACAGCAGGACATATGATGGATGCCTATGGAAGAATATCAGGAAAAGTAGGAGTATGCATAGGCCAAAACGGTCCAGGAGTAACAAACCTGGTAACAAGCGTGGCAACAGCCAACCTTGCCCATACACCAATGCTAGTATTAGGCCCATCAGCAGGCACACCCACAATCGGCTGGGATGGCTTCCAGGAGTGCGACCAGGTACCCATGTTCAAGCCCATCACCAAAGCAGCCTTTGGTATTCCACACCCCAGTAGAGCAGCAGACTGTGTTAGAACAGCCTTTAGGATCATGCATGCAGACAGAGGCCCAGTATACCTGGATATACCAAGAGACTATTTTTATGGAGAATTAGAAGACGAAATCTTGCCGCCAGCAAAATATCGACCCACAACAAAACTAATACCAGACGCAGAGATACTAAAGCAAGGAGCCAAAATATTATCAGAAGCCAAAAACCCTGTAATCCTCTCAGGAAGAGGAGCAGTAGACGCAGGAGCAATAGAAGTAGTAGCAGAACTAGCAAAATATCTAACAGCACCAGTAGCAGTATCATACCTGCA
>JAGXSK010000287.1 GCA_018333845.1 Clostridia bacterium
TTCCAGGACTTGTAGATTCATGCAATAGGTTAAGGGCCTGCTTTTGTAATTCCAGGTGGTTTTCTGCTCTTATTATCATATCCCTTGCATCTTCATAGTCCTTTTCGCTCACACCTCCCCCTTTATACAGCTGTTCTATCCTTGCAAAATTGAGCTTGTAGGCTGCCAGGTCTCTTTGTGCTTGTTCTACAAGAAGCTCCTGGCTTTTTATTTGTGACTCATATGGTTCCTGAAAGGTTCCAGTTTTTTCACCTTGAACGCTTTTTAAGTGGGCATAAGCTTGCTGCAATTGGAAATCTAATTCTTTAGAGTTAAGAACTACCAATAAATCCCCGGCCTTTACCTCCTGCCCCTCATAAACAGCAACCTCAAGAACCTCTCCGCCATAAAGAGTATAGATGGGCTGCTCAACCTCAGGCACTACCCTGCCCTCCTCTTTGAACGTGCTGGCAATTGTACCTGGCTTTACCTCTAGAACACTGGCTTCAAGACCTTTAGTATTTTCAAAAACCATGAATCCAATAATAACGACTGCCAGTAAAACTCCCAAGGCAATCTTCCACTTTTTCTTCATACAAACCTCCCCACTTTCTTTTGTACATTGATTTGAAACAGAAGCTTACCCCTATTCCCTGGACTTTAAGACTTCCACAAGGCTTAAGCTGCTTATTTTCCTGGCGGCAGCCCTCTGGGCAATCCAAATTGATAGTGCCGTCACAAGGGTTGCTAGTAAATAAGAGGAAAGGGTAATTATCACCGGCATGGTAAACACATCTGTACTTACTGCCTGGGATATTCCTGATAGCATTAATTTTGCCAGGGGTATCCCTGCAGCCATGGCCGGTATCCCAATGAACCATTGTTCAAAGGTAATTACAGAAAGCACTTCAGCCGGAGTCATTCCAAGGACCATCATTGAGGCTAGTTCTCGGCTCCTTTCCGAGACTGTAATAATAGACGAACTATAAATTATAGCAAAGCCAATTATAATACCAATAACCATGTATATATATATCATGCTGCCGTATGATTCCATCATTTTCTGCATCTTTTCAAGCCTTTGTTTTTGTTCATCTATACCAGCAATAACATCGCTTTTAATGAATTTTTCTTGAAATGGGGTAACCTTCTGGTCTTCAATGCTTAGCATAATAGATGTTGCCAGATCCCCCTGCCGGAGAAAATTCTGTACAGCATCTAAATCCATATAAGCATTCATTCCCACATACTGGGGAATAATCCCTACTATTTCCAATTGCTCACTCTCTGCCCCTCTCAGCATTGGACTTTCCACAGTTAAAATCGTTCCAATATCTGCACCAAGAATATTTGCCAGTCGTTCTGACACAAGCATTCCATTTTTTGGAGGATTTACCTTGTGATAATTTTTATCTACAATATTATATAATTGACTGTCCCATGGAACCCCCAATAACAAAATATCCTGTTTAAACCACTTGTTTTTCAATGTCACCGGTATCTCTGCCATGGCTTCCACATGCTTAACTCCTGGAAATGCTTTTAATTCTCTAGTAACACTGTTTTCATCTAGTGGCCTGGATAGTGTTACCTTTACATCATACACCTCTACTATTTCATATTGATCTAACAGCATTTTCTGAAAAAGATCATTCATGGACCAGGTAAATGATGAGATAGCAAAACAGAGCATAATACCTATAAATATAAAAGCACTGCGTCCCTTGTTCCGGGATATATTTCGTACTGCCATCATGCCCTGAACAGTAAGCATATTCCATATTAGCTTGATTTTTTCAGCCAGTACCTTTTTACCTATGGGAGGTGCAGGAGGCCGCATTGCTTCGGCAGGTTCTAATGCAAGAACTCTTTTACATCCCTGGTAACCTGCAATTAAAGAAAACCCCAGAGATAGTAAAATGCCAAAAATTAAATACTTTGGTGTAAAGCTCCCCGCTAAACCTGGCATGTTAAAAAACAGTTCATAAAAAGCAGTAAAGGGGTAGGAAAGAAAAATCCCCAATACTGACCCTAATATTCCACCCGTTAAGCCAATAACAACTGCATAGGACAAATAATGAACAACTATTTCCCACTGGGTATAACCAAGGGCTTTTAAAATTCCTATTTGTCCTCTCTGCTGCTCAATAAGTCTTTTTAATACAATGTACAAGATCATGGCTGCTATAGCTAAAAACATAATAGGCAGTGCTTTTGCCATTGCCTCAAGTCCTTCAAGCTCTCCCGCTAATAAAAGGTGGCTAATTTGATCGGCTCGCGGAAAGATTGCAGTTAATCCATAGGGCTTTAATTCATATTCAAGCAATTCTTTGACATTGTCAAAGTCAGCATCCGGTTCAAGGGTAAATACTACATCATTAAATGCTTTTTCCTGCGGGAAAAGTGATTTCATAATTTCCAAGGGGACAAAAGCAATTCCAAAGTCCTCGGGAGTTGGGAAGATATCAGCTGCTGTTCTTAATGCATATATAAATTCTGGACTTTGCCCCACACCTACAATCTGCAGCTCTCTTTTGTTGCCGCTGGCTACTATTTCTATATTATCGTTTAATTCAAAATTATTTGCATCAAAAAACGTATTGTCTATCCAAATGTTTGAACCTTTATCATTTAGTGGTATGCCCTGAATAAGTAAAGCCCCATTAATGAGATTCTCTTTATCAGTGTCTACGGAAACTAATCTTAAATAAACATTGTCCGTCCTATCAGGGAACAAAACCCTAACATCCTTTACTAAACGCCCTTGAATATCAGCAATACCTGCAATTTTTTCTAAATTTTGTATCTCAGAGAAGGGTAATGCTTGAACTTGAATAAAGCCATCAGCGAAATTTTGATTCTCATAAAAATTTTTCTGGGACATCTTTAGGTTATCTAATACCATGGAAAAAGCTGTAAATACCATCAGCCCTATAATGACAATGACAATACATGCCAGGTAAGCACCCTTGTTTTCATTTAAATCTCTAAATACCTTTCTCCACAGCATTACCAGCTCACCCTCTCAGGCGGAAGTGGATTTTCATTGGTTTTAATCCTTTCAATCATGCCGTCCTTTAAATAAAAAATTCTGTTGGCAATTTGTGCTATTGCAGTATTGTGGGTAATTAATACCACAGTTTTGTTGTATTCCACACAAAAGTCTTTAAGAAGCTTCAAAACTATGATGCTTGTCTGAAAATCCAATGCACCAGTAGGCTCATCACACAAGAGCATGGTAGGGTTTTTAGCTAGGGCCCTGGCAAGGGCTATACGCTGCTGCTCCCCACCAGATAACTGGGATGGAAAATGATCGGCACGATTTATTAATCCAACCTTTTCTAATAATTCATCAATGGAAAGGGGGTTTTCAGATATTTGTACTGAAAGATTAATATTTTCATATGCGGTTAAATTGGGCATCAGGTTATAAAATTGAAATACAAAACCCACGTCATTTCTTCGAAAATATGTGAGCTGCCTGGAATCTGCCTCATGGAGTGGTGTATCTCTAAAATACAGCTCACCACAGCTGGCCTTATCCATTCCTCCCACAATATTAAGCAGGGTACTCTTGCCCGAGCCGCTAGGGCCAAGAACTACAACCAGTTCACCTTCATA
>JAGXSK010000288.1 GCA_018333845.1 Clostridia bacterium
CTACTCGCCTAGAAGGAAGGTGAATAGTTAGGTCAACACCCCCTAATTTGCCCTTCGGTTATTTCCAGTTTTTTACTACTCAAACTGGGTTTGTTAAGCATGCCCTTTTTTAGCAAAATTAGCAAATTAAATTTCCAATTTTATTATTTAGGGTATTGACATATTACCGCAGGACTTTAAGATAGTGTGGTCAATCCTGGTTTTGTTAATGTAATTATTATATTTTGATGGGTGTTAGTTTCGCAATTAATTATAGTAAATCCTTCTTAAAAAGCAAATCTATATAAATTCTTCATAATTTCGGTATTAGCGGTTTGCACTATCCATGTAATTTTGTAAAATCATTACTGCAGCTATTTTGTCCACAACCTGCTTCCTTTTTTTTCTGGAAACATCTCCTTCAAGAAGAGTTCTTTGAGCGCTCACTGTAGTTAATCTTTCATCCCAATACTTTACTTCAATGCCAGTCCTTTTGGAAAGCTCATTGCCAAACATCCTTGCTTTATCAGCAGAAGGTCCAAGGGTGTTATTCATGTTCTTCGGCAGGCCTATTACAACAAGATTGACATCATAATCTTTTAATATATTAATTATGTGCTGCAAGTCCATCTCCATCTGGCTTCTTCTAATTGTATCAAGCCCTTGAGCTGTTATGCCCAGTAAATCACTTACTGCTATTCCAATTGTTCTTTCACCTACATCTAGACCAGCTGTTCTAGTCATTAACAAATTACCTCCTAAAATACTTTTATACAAAAATCAGTACATACTGCTGAGCAGTAACCACATAGGATACACTTTTCATGCTTCACTTTAAGCTCCCCAAGGACATTTAAGGCTAAAGCCCCCTGACTGCACCTCTCTGCACATTTGGCACAGCCTTTACACCAGGGTTCAATATGCAGCCTCTTATCATGTTTAAGAAGCTTCACATGCAGCTTTTCTGGAATCTGAATTCTATTAAGAACCATGCAGTTTGCATTGATTTCTAAAGGATTCTGCATTCCCAGGGCAACAGCATCTAATTCTTTTATAGCAAATACATATTGCAAAGCTTCCAGGTAATTACCAGAGAGGTTGCCTCCACCTAAAGCTTTCATGGCATATATTCCAATACCCTGAGCTTTTGCATTTTTTATTTCTTGAAGCATGTCCTCTGCTGTTCCATCAACGATACCCAGCCCCCTATAATTTATTATGGGATGTATAACATCAATGCCTGCCAATTCTTTTGCAGCAGATACGCCCTGGACATGGTGTGTTGACACTCCTATAGCCTTAACAATACCCATTCCCCTCGCTGTTAATAGGGCCTCCCAGGCAGGATAATGACCCTTTATAGTTAAAGGTGATTCCTGCTCATGCATGAGAAAAATATCTATGTAGTCCCTGCCAATTTCCCTTCTAGCTTTTTCTATGCTAGCCATCATTCCTTTAAAAGTATACGCATAAGACTTGCTAGCAATTATCACAGGAGTCTTGATTTCCTTTAATAGTTTATTAAGGTAGGGATATGTTTCGTATATTTCTGCACTATCAAAAAAATTAATACCCTTTTCAGCTGCTTTCTTTAAGATTTCTACTCCCTGGGCTACACTATAATTTTTTTGCATTGGACCAATGGTAAGGGTACCAAAGCAAATCCTTGAAACTTCAAAACCTGTTTTGCCAAGGGTTGTATACAACACCAGCTATCACACCCCCTTACATGAAAATAAACCCCATGACAAAACCACAGGGTTTATTGACCTTTTATTCTTTATTTAGATAATGCACTAATAATTCCTCTAAAAGGTCATCTCTTTCCAACTTTTTAATTAGACCTCTAGCATTATTGTGACTGGTAATGTATGCAGGGTCCCCAGATAATAGATACCCAACTAGCTGGTTTATGGGATTGTAGCCCTTTTCTTTAAGTGCTTCATGAACCTGAACCAAAATGTCCCTGGCCTTTAGTTCATCTTCTTTTTTAACCTTGAACATCATGGTTTGATCCATATTGTTATTTCCCATTCCTTTCCCTCCCCAGAATAGGTACTTTTTTAAGTATTTCTGCATCTATAATTATTATTCCTTTATATTAAGGAAAAAATATCATAATTTACTATTTAATTTGATCCAGGATTATGTCTTTTGCAACCTTTAACGCGTCTTCAATCTTTGAAGGATCCTTTCCGCCAGCCTGCGCCATATCAGGCCTGCCGCCGCCACCACCACCGGCAATTTTGGCAACTTCTCTAATAATATTACCCGCATGTACTCCCCTATCAATAACATCTTTGGTAGCCATAACAATAAAACTAGCCCTATCTTCAATGGAAGCACCAAGTACCACAACTCCAGACTGGATTTTATTTCTAAAAGTATCTCCTATGTTTCTAAGGGCATCAATGTTCCTGGCATCAACTTTTGCTGCAAGAAGCTTTACTCCCTCTATATTTATAACATTATCTAACAGATTTTGCGACTGATAGTTTGCTAATCTTGCAGAAAGTTTTTCAATTTCCCTTGCTTTTTCTTTGTTTTCAATAATAAGCTGTTCTACCTTACAGATTACATGCTCTGAATCTGTTTTTAGAGTTTTACTTATTTCCTTTGTAATTGACTCCATTGTATTTAAATAATTTAGTGCTTCTGGACCTGAGATTGCTTCAATTCTTCTTAAACCTGAGCCAATACCACCTTCACTTATGATTTTGAAAATACCAATTTCATAGGTAGATTCAACGTGGGTTCCACCGCAGAGTTCAAGACTATAATCTCCAATTTTAACAACCCGAACCTCTTCACCATACTTTTCACCAAAAAGGGCAGCAGCACCGAGTTTTTTGGCTTGCTCTAGTGAAGTATTGAAAAACTTAACTTGATTTCCAAATAAGATCTGCCTGTTAACCATATCCTCAATTTCTTTTAATTCTTCATTAGTTACTGCTCCAAAATGGTTAAAGTCAAATCTCAAACGCTGAGGCGTTACCAAGGATCCTGCTTGATTAACATGTTCTCCAAGGACATCTCTTAATGCCTGGTGCAATAAATGGGTGGCAGTATGGTTTCTGGCTGTATTTAATCTCCTATGATTGTCTACTGATACTTTAACCTTGCTGCCCACACTAATAGTTCCTTCAACTACTTTTCCTATATGTATAATCTTTTCATCTGGTAGCTTTTTGGTGTCTATTACATGTATCTTACCTTTCTCACTGACAATGTCTCCCTGATCACCTATTTGACCACCACCCTCAGGATAAAAGGGCGTTTCCTTAAGCACCACAAAGACTTCATTACCGACAGCAACAGTTTCTACAGATTTTTCTCCAATAATAATTGATAAAACCTTGGTTTCATTTGTCGTTTGTCCATACCCAATAAATCTCGTTTTTCCTGTATCACCTAAAGCACCAATAAATGCAGCTGAAAAATCCCAACCTATAGCATCCTCCCTAGCAGCCCTTGCTCTTTGCCTTTGTGCTTCCATTTCTTTTTGAAAGCCTTCAGTATCCACTTCCATATTGTTTTCCTCTGCAAGGTCCCTGGTCAGGTCAAGGGGAAAGCCAAAGGTATCATATAACACAAAGGCATCATGGCCAGAAATATGTTTTTTACCAGATTTTTTTACAGAAGCAATTATCTCATTGGCCATTTTCATTCCTTCATTTATTGTCTCATGGAATTTCTTTTCTTCGAGCTTGATTATCTTTTCAATGTGCTCCTGTTTTTCTACTATTTGTGGATAAGCCTCACCCATAATTTTGCCCACTTCTGATACCATTTTATTTAAAAATGGCTTATCTATTCCTATTACCTTTCCAAATCGAACAGCCCGCCTTAATATTCTTCTTAGAACATAGCCTCTTCCTTCATTGCCTGGTAAAACACCATCTGCAATAAGGAAAGTACAGGAACGGGCATGATCAGCAATGACCCTAAAGGGAAAACCTGACTCACCAGGCGAGTATTCCCTGCCGGTATGCTTTTCTACCCATTGTATTAAGGGCCTTATCAAGTCTGTATCATAATTGCTATCTACATTTTGCAGAATAGATGCTACCCTTTCCAACCCCATTCCCGTATCTATACTTGGTCTGGGAAGGGGTGTAAGGATTCCATCCTGATCTCTTTCAAACTGCATGAAAACAAGATTCCAAATTTCAAGCCATCGGTCACAATCACAGACTCCCAAAGCACAATCTGGACTTTTGCATGAATACATGGCTCCTCTATCAAAGATTATTTCACTGCATGGCCCACATGGCCCTGTATCTCCCATGGCCCAGAAGTTGTCTTTTTCCCCTAAACGAATGATTCTTTGAGCTGGTACATCTGTATTCTTGAGCCATAGTTCATGGGCTTCGTCATCATCTAAATAGATTGTAACCCATAGTCTATCTTTAGGCAGCTTAAGTAGTGACGTTAAAAATTCCCATGCATATTCAATGGCTTCCTTTTTAAAGTAGTCCCCAAAGGAGAAATTGCCCATCATTTCAAAAAAAGTATGATGTCTTGCAGTTCTTCCCACTGTATCAAGGTCATTATGCTTTCCCCCTGCTCTAACACACTTTTGAGCAGTAACAGCCCTTGAATAACCTCTTTTCTCAATGCCTGTAAAAACATCCTTAAATTGAACCATGCCAGCATTTGTAAATAGTAGCGTAGGATCATTATGTGGCACGAGAGACGAACTCTCTACAATCTTATGTCCCCTCTGGGCAAAATAGTTTATAAAAGCCTCCCTAATATCCTTACCCTGCAAACAAATCACTCCTCCAACCCATACTTTAATAAGTAAAATATATAAACCCCGTCACCAACAAAGACATGGACGAGGTAACACTTTTTACTAATGTCCCGTATATTATACCTAAATATAACCAATCATGTCAATTACACTGGAATATATCCAGCTCTGAAGAGTAAATTTTACACTAATGCTCTCCAGTGACTAAACCGCTTAATATTTTATAGGTAAATTTTACCAGTTGGCTTTTATGTTTTTTTGGCTAAAAGGACAACCCACAAACCTGCAATTTGTTTTTTAAATTGTGGATAGTACTTTCTTTTGCATCACATCCTTGCTATAATATTAACTGTCAGGTAAACCTTATTTGTATAGGTTTTACCAAAAGGGTTATATCC
>JAGXSK010000289.1 GCA_018333845.1 Clostridia bacterium
CGTTGTAATATTGGCAGCTGTTATGTATGTCTTGACGGACCTGTATTTACCCTGGCACAGATGAATAAAATGCCTAATGAATATTAAAAATTAGGTCGAATCCATAGAAGCAGGAAGCAGGAGCAGTATATTCTTGCTTCTTGCTTTTTTAAGCTGTTGGCAAATGTTTTTAAAATATTTTTATTGAAAAAGAGGTGGAGATGCTTGACAGTAGATTATCATGTCCATTCCCTTGGTCACGGTGATAGAAAGCATATATTAACTGAGCTTAGACCCTTTTTGGATAAAGCTAAAACCATGGGTTTAAGGGATATTGGCTTTGCTGACCATGATAGATATTTAGACAATATTAACTTTAAAAATTATGAGGAATTAAAGAGGGAGTATAGCCATTTAAACATTAGGGTTGGTCTGGAGTTTGAATATTTTCCCCATCTAGTGGATGAGATGAACAGGGTAATTCAGAGTCATAACTTTGACTATACCATAGGTTCGGTACACTTTCTGGGGGACTGGAATTTTGATCACCCAGATCACATGGAGCAGTATAAAAAATGGAGTGTAGAGGAATTTTACATTAAATATTTTCAAACTGTCATGGATTGTATCGAAACCGGGCTATTTAACATAGCCGGACATATTGATTTAGCCAAGGTGTTTAATTACAGGATAGAGCAGACCAAGGTTTTAAAGCTCATAGAACCCCTTCTAGCTGAAATAAACCTTCAGGGCATGGCCATGGAAATTAATACAGGTGGCCTTTATAAACCAGTAAATGAAATTTACCCTTCTGTGGATATTATCAAAATGGCTGTAAAAAGAGACATACCCCTGACCATATCCTCCGATGCTCATAGATTTGAGGATGTTGGGAGAAATAGTGGGATGGTTGTGGAAATTCTAAAGGAATTGGGTGTTAAATGGGTTGCTGGTTTTAATAAGGGCAATATGGTTGAGATCCCCCTGGACTAAAAACACTTAATATTTTCCCCATCTATGGCATAGAATGTAATGTTTTAGTGGTAGGTCATTGGATAGATACAGGACTTAGTTTAATCATTACATGGGGTGGGGGTATATGCTTCAGGATTTTGGAATTCTAATTTTTAGCCTTGCCATAATTCTATTGGGAGCGGAAGTATTTACAAATGGAATAGAATGGCTGGGTAAGAAGCTAAGGCTTGCTGAAGGTGCTGTGGGCAGTGTTCTAGCTGCTGTTGGAACGGCTTTACCGGAAACCATGATTCCCATTATTGCTATTTTTTTTGGTACAGAGGAGGTAGGCAAGGAAATAGGTATTGGGGCTATACTTGGTGCGCCATTTATGCTGGCTACACTGGCATTATTCATGACTGGAGCTGCAGGACTGTTTTATAGAAAGAGGCGTTTAAGATTTCCTAGAATGAACATTAATCCAATTATCTTGGAAAGGGATTTAAGTTTTTTTATAATCCTGTATACCCTGGCGCTTCTTGCAGCTTTTTTGCCATTTCACACTGGTAAAATGGCTATAGCTGGAATATTGGTTTTAATGTATATGGTTTATGTATATATTACAATTAATAGTGGGGACCCTGCGGGCAGCTTTCATAAGATTAATCCCTGTTTATTTGACAGAAGATGTCCCAATGATCCTTCCCTAAAAAAGGTTTTATTGCAGGTGATTATATCATTAGGCTTGATCATTATTGGTGCCAAGTTTTTTGTTAATGAAATTGAAAAGCTTTCTATTCTTTTTGGAGTATCCGGATTTGTCCTTGCCTTGATAATTGCACCAGTAGCAACTGAACTGCCTGAAAAATTTAACAGCATAATTTGGATTTCCCAGGGAAAGGACACCCTGGCCATGGGCAATATCACTGGGGCCATGGTATTTCAAAGCTCGCTAATACCTGCCCTGGGTATTGTTTTAACTCCCTGGAACCTTAGCATCAAGGCTGTAATAAGTGTGGTCTTGGCTTTAGTATCTGCTTCTTTACTGCTATATTATCTGAAACGAAAGGGATACATTACTGTATATATACTAATGTTTAGTGGGGTTTTTTACCTGATATTCATATACCTGGTGGTTAATAAGATATTTTTCTAGTAGCTCAGCATATTTTTCTATCTAATAATGCATAATATTACGGAACATAACTTTGGAGGTATATCAAAGATGTTAGATGAAAAAATTAAAAGCTTAAGGATTACAATTCCAGAATCACCAGAACCTGTAGCAGCCTATGTTCCAGCAGTTAAAGCGGGCAATATGATTTATACCTCAGGGCAAATACCTATAGTAGAGGGAGCATTAAAGTATAAAGGGAAAATTGGTTTGAACTTGTCTGAAGAAGATGGATATGAAGCAGCCAGGATCTGTTGTATTAATTGTTTAAGTGTTATTAAAGGATTGGTGGAGAGCCTGGATGAAGTTGAAAGGATTGTCAAGGTTACAGGTTATGTAAATAGTGCTCCTGGTTTTACCGGGCAATCAAAGGTGATAAATGGAGTATCAGACCTGCTTGGTGAAATATTTGCAGAGTCTGGACAACATGCTAGAGCTGCCATAGGTGTATGTGAGCTTCCAATTGATGCGGCTGTTGAGGTGGAGATGATAGTGAAGTTGAAAGATTAATTTGAACCTTTAATAAAATAGATAAATAAGAAAAGTAACTTTTTAATTTTTGAGTTACTTTTTTTGTTTGTCTAGAGGATTTTTAATGGCATCGTATAATTATATAATACAGTTCTAAAATAAGGAGGTTTCATAATTTAATGACAGCATATGACAAAGCCCATGAATTAGCCAAGCTGCTAGCAAAGTCAGATGAATACAAGCTTTTCAAAAAAGCAAAGTATTCTCTGGAGCAGGATCAGGAAAACGTTAAAATGCTCCAGGATTTTAGGAGAAAACAACTAGAGATACAAATGGCACAGATTTCTGGTGAAGAAATTGATGAAGAATATATCAAACAAACTGAAAAACTCTATGAAGTTCTTAGCATGAATTCAAAGATAAATGAATATTTAAATGCTGAATACAGGTTATCCAGGATGATGAGCGACATTCAAAAAATCATTGGTGATGCAGTGTGCGAGTGGTTTTCTCTTGAAACAACTAACAAGAATGTTAACTAATTGACATTTGTTTATCTGTCATGTACCATAATGGTAATTACTCTTAATAGTAGTAGGTGATTTAGAATTAAAGCTGTAAGCAAGAGAATGACAAAACAAAAGAAAATAATTCTTGAGGTTGTTCGCAGTTCAAATATCCATCCTACTGCTGATTGGATTTATGAGCAGGCTAAAAAGGAACTTCCTGATATAAGTTTAGGCACAGTTTATCGCAATTTGAAACTACTAAGGGATATGGGGGAGATTCTGGAACTCAATTGGGGCAGCACCTTTAGTAGATACGATGGAATTACAGAAAATCATTATCACTTTGTATGCAAAAAATGCGGCAAGATTATGGACCTGCACTTAAGATTTAATATTTCTCATGAAGCTGTAGAAAAGGCTGCCAGTATTAATGTAGAATCCCATAGACTAGAGTTTTATGGAGCTTGCACATCTTGCGACCAAGACTAAAATAAGACTAAAATCTATAAGTAAAATATAATAGCATATTATAAATAATCCTCGCTTCGGTAATGATATATATATAACATTTATCATTTCACATTTTAAGCGAGGGTTGCAAATGGCAAAAGTTACTGAAATATCCAGTTGTCAAAAATGTGGGAGAATATATAGAAAAAGCAAACTAAATACTGTTCAGGAGTTATGGATAACCAAGTCGCTGTGCAGGGACTGTTATGCAAAATTTCAAAGGTCACAATGGGGATATTGGTAAACAAACAAGACAAGGGTATTTCCTTTGTCTTATTTTATTATTTTAATCCATAAAAATTGATCATAATACTTGTAAAGATACCAACGAATATTATCTATGTTATAATAAATAGAAACAAAATATTATGGAGGCACTTTTCATGGAATTAAACATGATCAATCTAAGAAGAGCAATGGAAGCAGAGGGCTATATAACTGATGGAAATCTGGTGCTGTCTGTCTTTATAGCCCTCAAGCTTGAAAAACCACTACTAGTTACTGGTGCACCAGGGGTCGGAAAAACTGAGCTTGCAAAGGTATTAGCAAGTGTTTTTAATACAGATTTGATTAGATTACAATGCTATGAGGGTCTTGATGAACAAAAAGCACTATATGAATGGAATTATCAAAAGCAGCTTCTGCAAATTCAAATATCAAAGAATGATGCAGGTGAGTGTATATTAAATCAAAATTTATTTTCCAAAGATTTTCTGTTAGAGAGGCCTCTTTTAAAGGCTATTACAGGCCCAAGCAAAAAGGTTCTTTTAATTGATGAAATAGATAAAACTGACGAAGAGTTTGAAGCATTTCTTTTTGAGCTTCTATCTGATTTTCAAGTTTCAATACCTGAGCTTGGGACCATTAAGGCTCATCATAAACCCATAGTAATCCTTACCAGTAATGCTGAACGGGAACTATCAGATGGGTTAAAGAGAAGATGTGTTTTCCTGCACATTGACTTTCCATCAATTGAAAAAGAATACTCAATAATTAAAGCCAAGATTCCTGGGATAAAGGACAAACTAGCAGTCCAAGTTGCAAGTACAGTCTTTGCAATTAGGAAGCAATTTGATGCCAAGAAACTTCCATCCATTTCTGAAACGCTGGATTGGGCAAATACTTTGCAATTGCTAAATAGTGAGGAAATTACAGAAGATACAATGGATAAAACCCTTAATATTTTATTTAAAGACAAGGAAGACATAGATAACTTTAAAGAAAAGGTTGGTTCCCAAAAAGTCTTGCACACGTCCAAACAGCAAGGGTGATTTACATGTTTGTAAAAAATTTGTACAAATTTTTGCAGCTGCTACGTAAGATGGGCTTTAAAATCAGTTATTCAGAAATGGAAGATTTTTTTCAATCCATTGAGTATATTAATATAGGCGACAAGAATGAATTAATGTGGCTTATGCAAGCGACGGTGGTTAAAAGAGAGGAGGATCTTCCAATTTTTAAAATGGCATTTAATAGCTATTTTGCAAGTATTGAAGAATTAGAGGACCTATCAGACAGGTGGCAGAGCTTTAAGAACATACAAGAAGAGTTCAAGCAAAAAGCCGATGAAGATTTGATTTTTAATGAAACCCCCATTAATCTCTCTGAGGAGGATAAGATTTTTTATGCCAATCTGGCTAAAGAACAGCAGGAAAAAATAAAAAAATTCTTAGAAGAGAGTACCCATGGGAAACACATGAACCCGGAAAAGTTTAGACCTGTGGTTGAGGATCTGGTAAAAAGCCATTTGAAATATTGGAGAAAGCAAAAACAGTTCAACCCATTAGAGGTTGATTTTACTGGGGACCCTGAGATAGATCAGTACTTATATGACACCCATTTGCAGCTTATGGAGCAGGGTTATATTCCTGGAAAGGACCTTAAAGATTTAAATGCGAAAGAACTTGAAGAGGCAAAGAGGCTATTAAAAAAGCTAGCAAAGAGATTTGCAACTAAAATATCTAGAAGATACTCCCTATCGAAAAAGGCCAAGCTCATTGACATTCGCAAAACAATAAGGAGTAATATTGGTTTTGGAGGAGTACCACTATATTTAAGATATCGCAAAAGGCGAATCCAAAAGCCTTCCATACTGCTTATTGTGGATGTTTCAGGCTCAATGATCAGGTATTCAACTTTTGTCATTCAGTTTATGCACTATCTGGCTGAAGTTGTGAAAAAGATTGATACTTTTATTTTTTCGGAAAAAATTGAGAAATTATCACCAAGGCAGGTAAAAAACTCAGTTTTGCCCGAACTAGAAAACCTGATTAAAAGAAGCCCCATCTGGGGTGAGGGTACTGATATTCAATATATACTTAAATCTATTCAAAATGAGCATAATCGTCTGCTGACACAAAAAACAGTAGTAATTATTGTTAGTGATACAAAAACCATTAAGTTAACTGATACGGCAGCTGAATTAGTTAATATGACTAGTAAAGCCAGGAAGTTGTTATGGCTGAACCCTATGCCAGTAAAACAGTGGGAAAACCATGCTTCCATAAAGCTGTTTCAACAATACGCCCAGATGTTTCCATGTAATACTCTAAAGCATTTAGAAAAATTAATTAACACTCAAATAATCTAGATTTAGGACCATTAATTAGATATTGACATTGGGCTTTCTGTGTAATAAGCTTAAGTATGTAATTTTCTTGGAGACTATAGGAGGCGATATATATGATGAGGAATCTAAGGAAAGTGAAGAAAATGAAAGGACTTATGATTGTTTTGATCATTATCTTATCCATTGGTCTAGTTGGATCTGTTACGCTAATGGGCTTGGGTGGTCAGCAGCCCCCCACATCAGTTGATCCAAGTCTTCCCAGGGAAGAACAAATATCCTTCTTTGAAGGCTTGCTGGTAGAGTACTCTGCCAAGCTGGAGAAGGATTCCAAAGATCAAGAAACCTTAGGTGCCTTAGCTGAAATACACTGGCATTTAGCAAACCTACATGAAGATGCTGAAAAGCAGAAACAGGAAATGAATAATTCCCTTGGTTATTATCTTAAGCTCCTGGAACTTAACCCAGAAGACATTAATTTAATGACACAAGTTGCAGTGGTAGCATATACAGCAGGAAATGATGACCTGGCTCAAGAGAACTTTGAAAAAGCTCTTCAATTAGATCAAGGAAATGTTAATACCCTTGCAAACTATGGTGTTTATTTAATGAACAGCAAGGGAGATTTTAAAGGTGCATTGACACAATTTGAAAAAGCACTTGAACAAGACATTAGTGATGATGCCAGGGAGCAGTTGGAGGTATTTGCTGGTTTTGCAAAGCAAATGATTGAAGCCCTTGAGGCTGATAGCGAAAATGAAGGAACCGAAGGATCCCAGGAAAAAACGTCAACAAATTAACGCACCTGCATGGTGCGTTTCTTGTACTTATGACATTTACTTATGGTCAAAAAGGCTGCAAATAGAAATGTAGTTAAACAAAAAAGTCACAGGGAGGTCGTTCAAATGTTTAGCCATGATGAAAGACTTAGATACAGAAGACAGTTAATTATGCCTGAAATAGGAGAAAAGGGCCAACTAAAACTCAAGCAAGCTAGAGTGCTTGTTGTTGGAGCAGGTGGCCTTGGTTCGCCAGTTCTTTACTATTTAACAGCCATGGGTGCAGGAACCCTTGGTATTGTTGATTCGGACAATGTGGAACTGTCCAATCTGCAGAGACAGATACTGCATAATACAGAGAGGATAGGCATAAACAAAGCTCACTCCGCAAGAGAGACTCTTGAAAAGCTTAATCCTCTGACCAGGTTAATTGAATACCCCTTCAGAATAACTGAAAAAAACAGCAATTCTTTGATTGTAGACTATGATATAATTGTAACTGCCCTGGATAACTTATCTTCCCGGTATCTGGTAAATGAAGCCTGTGTAGCACTTAAAAAGCCCCTGGTTGAGGCTGGAGTATCGGGGTGGGAAGGTTTAGCTACTACTATTATACCTGGTAAATCCCCATGCTATAGGTGTATTTTCCCTGCTGTATCTAATGAAAATAAAGGTGAAATAGGGCTAGTAGGCTGCTTGCCTGGAGTATTAGGTACTATTCAAGCAATGGAAGTTATAAAGCTTATCCTTGGATTGGGTAACACCCTTGTTAATAGACTTCTTGTATTTGATGGGCTGGAACTTACCTTTAATGAGTTTAAAGTAGAGAGAAATATAAACTGTCCTGTATGTGGAAATCTATAAATATAAAGTAAAAGCTAGGCTGGAGAATAAAATTGACCAGATGGGAAAAGGGTGTTAAATACAGAAAAATTTAGTAAAGGTGAAAAGATAATGGGTCAAAAAATGCTGGATATTTTAAAAGACTTACCCATGGAGGCCCAGGTAATGATTCTGTCGGCATTACCAGTAACTGAGCTTAGGGCTACAATACCCATAGCCATAGGTCTTGGGATGGAGCCTATGATTGCATTGTTTTATGCTCTTTTAGGCAATTTTATTCCTGTTATACCCCTGCTTTTATGGTTGCCTGGTGTGATTAATCTATTAAATAAATATGACCATTCTAGAAAACTAGTCCAGTGGGTGTTTTCTAGAACCCGAGCCAATAGTACCAAACTTCAGAAATACAAAGCTTTAGGGTTAATGCTAATAGTTTCGGTGCCATTACCTCTGACAGGAGTCTGGTCAGGCAGCATTGCAGCTTTTCTTTTTGGAATACCTTTTAGAATGGCCTTGCCAGCTATTACCCTGGGTGCGATTATAGCTGGTATACTGGTAACCCTTGCATCAATGGGGTTTTATACAATAGCGAAGCTAATGGGTATTCCCCTGGCAACAGTATTAATTGGCTTGTTGGCAACAGTATTTTTTATCTATAAAAAAAGATGAACTAAAAATAATTTACACCTCTAAAAGAAATACTAAATTAGGAGGTGTTTTATTGTGTTCAGAAATAAAGCATTAAAAATGTATAATCAATTTACACCAGTTGGGGGCATTGGAAACAAATATATCAAAAGAAAGGGTATTGTAAATACAGACTTATTGAAATTTAATGCAATAGATTTTTATTATGATACAGAAACTTATTAATGTTTAAAGTCAATTAAAAATATTTAAACAATACTTAAACAGACCTGGGTAATGCATCCCAGGTTTTATTTTTTTAAGACCTAAGTCCTATTTTTTAAAAAAGAGCAATTAATGAATATACAAAAAGAAGGATTTTTAAGTATAAAGGGCGAATAGGTGGTTGAAAGTGGTAGTATGTGGGGGAATTAACCCACAAAGTGGGGGTGAGTAAGCATGTTCATGGGAGAATACCACCACTGCCTTGATCCCAAGGGCAGATTAATAGTTCCGTCTAAATTTCGAGAAGGATTGGGCCAGAACTTTGTAATTACAAAGGGTCTGGATAACTGTTTGTTTGTGTATCCCATGGAAGAATGGCTTGCTATAGAGAAAAAGTTGAAAAATCTACCATTTACCAAGGCTGATGCAAGGGCTTTTGTCAGATTTTTCTTTTCTGGAGCTAATGAATGTGAACTTGATAAACAAGGCAGAATACTTTTGCCTTCTAATTTGAGAGAATATGCAAAGCTCGATAAGGATGTTGTAATAATAGGTGTTTCCTCAAGAATAGAGATTTGGTCCAAAGAAGTTTGGGAAAGCTACACTCAAAATGAAGATATGGACTATGAGGAAATTGCAGAAAAACTTCAAGATATTGATATAAATATTTAGGAGGAATAAAAAATTGGAATTCTATCACCAACCAGTTTTATTAAATGAAGTCATTGAAGGCTTGAAAATTCAGGCTGATTGGGATTTAGTTGATGGTACAGTAGGTGGTGGAGGACATGGCTATTATATGTTAAAAAAATCTTCTCCAAAGGGAAGGCTAATGGGTATTGATAGAGATAGGGAAGCACTTGCTGCAGCTAGAAAGCGACTGCAGGAATTTGGAGAACGGGTCACTTACGTCCATGAAAATTTTAAAAATATTAAAAAAATCTTCTATATAAATGGTTGGGATAAAGTCCATGGGGCTTTAATTGACCTTGGGGTTTCCTCCTTTCAAATTGATAGTAAATTAAGGGGATTTTCTTATATCCAGGATGGTCCTCTTGATATGCGAATGAATACACAGGATGCAATTACAGCCAAAGACCTTGTGAATAACGCAAGCAAGGAAGAACTCTCTGACATAATTAAAAAGTATGGTGAAGAACGATGGGCAGCAAGGATAGCAGATTTTATTGCAAAGTATCGAGAGGAAAAAGAAATTGGGTCTACACAGGAATTAGTATCCATCATAGAAAAGGCAATACCTAAGAAGGCCAGAGATACGAATTCACATCCAGCTAAAAGAACTTTTCAAGCATTAAGAATTGCTACGAATAAGGAGTTAGAAGGCCTTGAAGAAGCAATACAGGACTTTGTGGATATATTGCATCCAGGGGGCAGACTAGCAATAATTTCTTTTCATTCCCTGGAGGACCGTATTGTTAAAAATACCTATAAAGATTTAGCATCAACATGTGTTTGTCCACCAAAGCTGCCGGTATGCATTTGCAATAAAAAACCAAAGGTTAAAATCATCAATAAAAAGTCTATAACTGTTTCGGAAAAAGAGTTAAGAGAGAACTCAAGGGCAAAAAGTGCCAGGTTAAGAATAATTGAAAAGCTGTAACAGGCATAAAAACAGGGGAGGTCGAATAATTTGTTAGTAGCTCCTAAGCTAAGAGAATATAACACTGTTGAAAACTTGAAGATAAACAGGGCAAATAGTGAACACAAAAAAAATAAAATTATAAAAAGTTCTACAAAAGTAAAACTTTTTATGTGTTCTTTGACGTTAATATCTTTTATCATGGGGCTTGCACTTACGTCTTTAGCTGCCCATGTTAGTGCCAAGGG
>JAGXSK010000290.1 GCA_018333845.1 Clostridia bacterium
CTAATCTAAATCCTGTTGCCCTTGACCCTTTCTAAAAAGGGTCTATAGATAGGCTGGTCCTTAAACCTTTCCTGTTCTGCCAGGCCACCAGCCTGCAGAATCAGCCCCAATTCCACAGCCCTGCGTCCCAGGTTCCTGGAGGCTCTAATTGCAACCTGCAGATCAAGGTCAGCTTCCCTTTCCCTTTCACGAAGGGCCTTTCTAGAATTATCATTATACGTCCAACCACCAACGCCAATATATGCCTCCCACATATCTCCTGCCACGGGAATACACTGCATTATAACAGCATGGTTGATTATATCCGTGATTGTATGCTCCTGTCCTGAAAAAATATGAGCTCCCTGGGCAATGGCTCCAATTACTTTGAGACTCTTGGGCAGCTTGGCCTCCTCTGTAAAAAGGTGCTGGTACCTGCCGAAGGTGCTGTTGCCCAACCTGTCGATAAATGCTTTTACCTGGGCAGGCATCCCCATATGATAAACTGGAACAGAATAAATAACCACATCTGCTTCAATCCACATTTCCCTTAGTTCCTGGAAATCATCCCTAATTATACATTCCCCCTGCTTGTCACCACATTTGAAGCAGGAAATACAGCCAGCCATTCTCTTGCCCGTAAAGGAGTAAATGCTGGTCTCTACCCCTGTATCAATCTGTGCAGCCTCGTCCATTGCTTTTTCCAGTAAAAACAAACTGTTGCCCTTTCTAGGACTACCGTTAATGCCCAGTACTTTGATCATTGCTAAACCCTCCCCTTGTGCAGCAGTCATCGAAAAATTTCCAATTACCCACTTGACATCATACCCGCTGCTCTTTCTGGCATCTTATAAATCTATAACCACCCTTCTAATCCTTTCCATGGCTTCAATAATCTTGTCTTCTGAATTTGCACAGGATAATCTCAAATAACCTTCTCCAGCCTTGCCAAAGCCAGTGCCTGGAATAGTCACTACCCTGCCCCTGGTTAAAAACAGGTGGGCTGCTTCAGCGGAGCTCATTCCTAAATCCTTTATATTAGGGAAAAGGTAAATGGTGCCCTGGGGCTCAGCACAAGACATTCCGGGAATTTCCCTGATGGCATCAAGGATAAGCCTGGTTCGCTTTATATAAGACTCCCTTGCCATGTGGACAAAATCCTGGGGCCCTGTTGCTGCAGCCAGGGCTGCATGCTGGCCCATGGAGCTCACACAGGCTACTACATTTTCCTGTAATCTTACCATGCTGCTTATGATGTCTTCATTGGCAATGGCATAACCTACCCGCCATCCAGTCATGGCATAGGTTTTTGAAAAGCTATTTATGGTAATAACCCGCTCGGCCATTCCCGGCAGGGATGCCAGGGAAACATGTTCTGTATCCCCAAAAACTAACCTGTCATAGACCTCATCTGAATAAACAAGGAGGTCATACTTCTTCACCACATGTGCAACGGCCTGCAGCTCCTCCCTGGTCATTACCCCACCTGTAGGATTGTTAGGTGTATTAATTAAAATGGCCCTGGTCTTAGAACTAATATGCTTTTCCAGGTCTGCTGCCTGCAGTCGAAAGCCATTTTCCTCTTTTACTTCAACAGGTACTGGAACAGCCCCGACCAGTCTTATTTGAGAAAAATGGTTGGGCCAGGCGGGGTCCTGCACAAGCACCTCATCACCAGGATTAAGGGTTGCTGCCATTCCCAGATACAGGGCACCCATGGCTCCTGCAGTAATAACCACTTCCTTGTCAGGCTCACATTTGATGCCATAATCTCTTTCAGCTACTTCAGCTATGGCTGTCCTAACATGGAGGTAGCCAGCGTTGGCAGTATAATGGGTAGCTCCCTCCCTGGCAGCCTTAAAAGCTGCCTCAGTTACATGGGGAGGTGTATCGAAGTCAGGCTCACCAATACCAAGACTTATTACATCCTCCATGGCAGCTGCAATATTGAACATTTTTCTAATTTCTGATTGGGATAAGTTCATGGCCTTTTCAGATATGAACCGTTTCATACAAGAGTCAACACCTTTCTGATAAATCCCTTTTAATCTTTGTTCCTATTTTATGCTGCTTGCTTTATACATACTGCCTGCTTGCCAGTTCAGGGCTGCCCTCAGATGGGAGTTCACCGGCTGCCTTGATCTTTAAACGTACAGCGTCTACAGGCAGATAGGCTACAGGGAATTCCTCAACGTCAAGGATTTCAACAGTCCTGCTGTCTGCCCCGGCCCTTACAGCTTCGGCTATAGCCTGACTTTTTGCTTCCCTCATGACCTGTTCTCTAGTTTTTGACCTCAGGGACCAGATTTTATCAACCTCACCGCCCACCTTGGCTATTGCTGCACCAATGGCATTGGCAAATTCATAGTTTTTTGGTCTGATGACTTCAGAGGCACCTTTGAGGGTACTGTTGACCATTAGACTTCCCCCGCCAACCAGTATTACAGGCAGAGGGTCATGACTAGTTTTAATCTTGTCAATGGCACCTTCAATAATTGAATTTACTTTTGCAAATACCTGCCTGATCACGCCTTCCTGTACAGGCACGGGCCTGCCCCCCGGATGTATCTTGTTCATATCAAGTATATTTGCTGCCATGGCTGCATCAGTTAGAGTCAGGGTATCCCCTCCCCAGGTCTTACCCCGGCTGATGATGTTGTATCCCACACTTTCAGGGCCTATTTCAATTTTCCCATGGCCCAATTTAACAATACTGCCGCCGCCAAGGCCCAGGGATATTAAATCAGGCATCCTGAAATTGGTCTCAACCTCTCCCAGGGCCACGGACATGTATGACTCCCTGGGATATCCATTCTGCAAAATCCCTATATCCGTTGAGGTTCCACCCACATCAATGACGATACAATCCTTTAAACCGCTCAAAAATGCTGCACCTCTAATACTGTTGCTGGGACCAGAACAGATTGTTAATATGGAATACTTTTTTGCATATTCAATGGACATTAAAGTGCCGTCATTCTGACTGAAGTAGGTAGGTGCCTTAATATTCCTCAACCTCAAGGCCTTTTCCAGGCCTTCAGCTATATTTTTGGCTACCATGGCAAGGGCTGCATTTAAGGCAGCTGAATTTTCCCTTTCCAGAAGTCCTATGCTGCCAACCTGGTGGGACAAGGTAATAGGAAAACCTGGGCCAAGGACTTCTTCCGCCAGCCTGCCAACTTCCAGCTCCTGCTGGGCACATACTGGTGAAAAAACTCCACAGACTGCTATTGCTTCCAACCTCTGCCGCTTAATTTCCAGCAAGACCGTGCGAACCTGTTCCTCATTTATCTGGGAAATGGGCCTTCCGTCAAATTCATAACCCCCGTCAACCAGGAACCAGTTATTTCCTATGGCTTCCCTTAAATCTTCTGCCCAGGTAAAAAAGGGCTCTATTTCTGAAACTGAAGGGCTGCCGATACGGATAAGACCTATTCTTGCCAGGCCCTGCCTCTGCAAAATAGCGTTTCTGCTCTGGGTAGTCCCAATCATAACGTAATTAATCTGCTCAGAGCTTATGGTACTTGCCTCAAGAACTGCCTCCATGGATTGTACTATGCCGGTTTCCACATCAGGCGAGGTAGGAACTTTAACAGACCCCAGCAAACTGCCTCTACCCCTGGTAAAATCAAGAATTACAGCATCTGTATGGGTGCCTCCCACATCAACTGCTAACCTTATTGTCATCCCTGTGCACCTCCCTTTTCCAGAAAGCCTTTGTTTGCCCTTTGGATAGCCCTGAATTTTTCCAGGACCTCTAATGGGATATAATCAATGTCATAGCCAAACTTCCGAGGTCCCCATACCTGCAGTGCACTTTCTGTCCTCATTATTTCGGGGGTAGGAATACCAATTACAGTTACCCTGTAGCCATACTTCAGCTGCTCAATGGAAAGGGGAAAACCTGTTTCTGCATCAAGATAGGTAATAATGTCCGGCACCAGGGCAGCAGTTTCATTATCTACCAGGGCAATAATGTTTTCATTTTGAAATTCTATTATACATTCACTGCCAGAAAAATCCTTAATCCCCCGGATAACTGCCCTTCCCCGCAGGTAGCTGTTGTTTAATCTACGTTCAATATCAGTAATCTTACCCTGAAAGAGTTTAATGGCCCTGCCATAGGTGGAATTGCTTGTAACCTGGGAAATGGCCTCAAAGGTATCACCCTTTTCCTGTATTGCCTTACGTATAGCTGTGCCAAGCTTTAGTCCAAAGGAAACAGTTCCAGTAATGGCGGTTTCCTTCATCTGCTCCCCTGTCATCACATAACCAGCCATATTGCCAATGCCTCCTGTAGAGGCAAGAAGACTTCTGGCAATTTCCGCTAATCTGTAGTTATCTTTTACCTTAAGTAAAATGTAATCATCTTTTTCAGTATTGATAGCCATGGGTGAACCACTAATGCCGTATATATGGAAACTGCTCATCTGGTGTTCGGGCAGGGCTCTTCCCATTCCATCACTATCTATTACAGGAATGCCTGCCCTGGCAGCAACCATAAAGGGAATTATGGCATTTAATCCACCTGCCTCTGCCGGCATGGTAGCAAAGGCCTTGCTCCGCAAATAATTTTCCAGCATTTTTAATGCACCGTAGGCTTCTTTGCCATTTAATAGCTTTTCCTGGAGAACCGTAGTAGCTCCCATGAAGGCAGTAGGTATTATCAAGGCGTCATCAGGCACCATAAAAGGCTGCAGCAGCTGGACAGGTCCGAATTTTTGGATTATTTTTTGGGCAAGAAGCCTGGTTATGTAAGGATCTCCTCCTCCCCCGGCTCCTAACACCGTGGCCCCAAGGGCCAAATCTTCTATGTCTTTATGATTAATATACATATCTATCTCCTCTCGCGGTTAATTAATACATTTGCAAAAACTTTGCCATACTCTAAAAGTTCTGAAAATAAATAAAAAACCGCAGGAAAGTTGATAAATTACTAAATTTTTCTCGCGGTTTTTCTCAATATGAGAAATTTAAAAAGCCTCATATTAAATCTTTTTCAATTTCCTATAAAGGGTGGCAACACTAATTCCCAGGGCTTTTGCAGCTTCTCTTTTTCCCCTTGTGCAATGGCCGTATTTTTCAAGGGCTGCAATTATTTGATTGCTTTCCATATCCTTAACCTTTAATAAAGCTGCATCCTGGTCTGGCTCATATGCCTGGCAGATGCCTTCTCCAGGCAAGTTTTTTTGTTCAAGGCTTCCAAGGAGATAGGGAGGCAGGCTGTCCATGTCAAACATGGCACTTTGTTCAGGCAGGTTAACCATATACTCTATAACGTTTTCAAGTTCCCGTACATTTCCAGGCCAGGAGTAATTAAAGAACTGATTTAGCACCTTGGCCGAAAACCTTTTGCTGGGTTTGCCTGCAAGGACAGTATGCTTTTTTAAAAAATACTCCAGGAGTACGTATATATCTTCCTTCCTCTCCCGCAAGGGCGGAATATACAAGGGAAGTACATTGAGACGGTAATACAAATCATCCCTGAATTTGTTATCAGCCACCAGCCTGCGCAGGTCCTTGTGGGTGGCAGCAATAATACGCACATCTACTGGTATCTGCCTGGTTCCTCCCACCCTTTCTATCTTTTTCTCCTGCAGCACCCGCAAGAGCTTGGCCTGTAAAAACATGGGCATGTCACCAATTTCATCAAGAAATACCGTACCCCCTGAAGCTATCTCAAACCTTCCTGGTTTTCCTCCCTTGACCGCACCTGTAAAGGAACCCTCTTCATATCCAAAGAGCTCACTTTCCAAAAGATTTTCCGGGATTGCAGCACAGTTCACAGGCATGAAAGGTTTATCCTTTCTTGGACTAGCTGCATGCAGGGCCTGGGCAAATAACTCCTTGCCTGTACCTGTCTCCCCTTGGATTAAAACAGTTGAATCCCCCAGGGCAAAAGCCTTCCCTTTCTTCTTTAACTGTTCAAGTTTTTCCCCTGGACCTATAATGTCATTAAAGGTGTAAAAAGCGTGATAGGATTTTTTACCTGTCTCATTTACTACACCCATCTGCTGCTTTAAATAGAGGATGTTCACCTTTACCTCGCCTTGTGCAATTACCTGTTCAAGCCTGCAGACGCAAAACAGGTTTCTATCCCTGGTGGGAATTGGCAGGATTTCCTCCACAATCCCCTTGAGCTGCTTTCCCATTTCTTTAGCCAGAAAGGAATCTGGAAACAGCTCAAGAAAGGACCTGATCTGAAAATCTTCCTTTAACCCAAGAATATCTTTAGCCTTATCAGTTCCATAGAGGATGTTAGTGCTGGTATCCAGGATAAGTATTCCTTCACTGCTAAGCTCTAGTGCTTTTGATAAATACTTGCTATCAAGGCCCACACTAAATCCTCCCCTTGGCTTTTCTCATTTTGAGAAATGATTATCATTTTTTTCTCATTCATTTTACCATATATTCAGAAAAATTGCAGATTATTTTAATAAAGAAAACCGGGCAAAGTGGACAATGAAAAATGGTATTTTTCGATTGTTGACGTTGTTGCCGTTCTGACAGACAGCGAAAACCCGCAAACATACTGGCGCGTATTAAAAAAACGCTTACTTGATGAAGGAAATGAAACCGTTACAAATTGTAACGCTTTGAAAATGAAAGCGGCTGATGGAAAAATGCGCTTGACCGATGTCGCCGACACCGAACAGCTTTTGAGGCTTATTCAGTCAATCCCAAGCAAAAAAGCCGAAGGGAAAGAGGCAGTAACGCCGTTGAACGCCAAAAGCCTTAAAGGTTTAGCGGATAAAAACAGGATGACGAGGACTAATTTCTCAGGAGGATTTATTAGTGAAAGAATGGGAAGTTCTATATGTAATGCCTAATTTATCTCTCAGAGAAAGCTTTGAGTCAGATTATATTGCAATTGTTCCTTACACAGATGACAGAGTTCAGACATGTATGAAAAAATCTTCTGGGACAAAAAAGTTAGTTGACGGTTTTGTTGACAGTTGGGGCAAGAAAATAGAACCATCTGTCTTGCTAGTGGGGTATCCTAGTTTTTCAGGATCAGTTGGGCTACATATAGATATACACAAAATATTGATATTAGCACTCTTCATTCTGTTTCAGCCTGGGAAAGAATTAGGTAGATATTTTAAAAATTCTTCAAGGTCTATACCTGCTTGTTCCAAAATACTTTTTAAAGTGCCTTTTGCTACTTCATCATGCATAGGTATAATTACAATTCTGGTTTGATTACCTAACTTTTTGAATTTTACATGGCTGCCTTTTTGTGAAACTTTTTCAAAACCAAGTTTGGTCAGCACTTTAATAATTTGATGTGGTGTAAGAACAGGATATTTGGAACCCATTACAGCGCAAGCTCCATAGTTGTAATAAAAGTAGGGGTATTTACACCCTCAGGAGGTGCATCTTCATAGTATAGCTCTAATGCTTCCCTTAAGTTATCTATAGATTCTTCAATTGTATTACCCTGAGACGCAACACTATTTTCTATACATTTAGCAATATACCAATTTTCTTCTTTCTGTACAACGACTGTGACTTTTATACTCATTTGAAATCACCTCATTAATAGGAAGAATTGATATTAAGTAAATCTATATAATTATTATAACACATTTCAATCTGGTATAATCAAGCAAATATAAGAGGTCAGGGTCATTTATTGAATA
>JAGXSK010000291.1 GCA_018333845.1 Clostridia bacterium
CCCACCAGGGGTTATGGTATCCTTGCAGAATGGATGATAGAGGAAGTAGGTATAATTCCTAAAGAACTTGTTATAGATTCAGTTTTATCAGCATCATAAATGACAAAAACATACAGTAATTTTCTGTAAAGAAAATACTGTATGTTTTTTCTTTGGCTAAAAGTAAAATTTTTGGCGAATTTTAACTAATAATAGGATATTGCAAAAAGTGGCAGGAAAAGGCAAATTTATGTTGAAATAATAAAACCATACAGAAAAAACAAAATACAGGGGGCGTGGGTTAACGTGGATGAACCAATAAATGTTTTAGTGGTAGATGACAACAAAGATTTTTGCGGTATACTAAGTGAATATTTTTCTGATCAAAAAGATTTGAACCTTTGTGGTACAGCTTATAATGGCATAGAAGCCGTCAAAGCTATCCAGGAAAAGGAACCAGATGTAGTTATTCTGGATATAATAATGCCTCATTTAGATGGAATAGGCGTTCTAGAAAAGTTGAATTCCACAGAACTAAATGTAAGGCCAAAAATTATTATTTTAACGACTTTAGGTCAGGAAACCATGACACAACAATCCTGTGACCTGGGAGCAGACTACTACATACTAAAGCCATTTGATCTAGATGTATTAGGAACTAGAATCAAGCAGTTGGTAAGAGGGGAAACAAGCGGCAGTGGGCCTAAAAATGGAATGGTTAAAGGCAAGAGCCTGGATGTTGAAGTAACAAAGATCATTCATCAAATGGGTGTGCCTGCACACATTAAAGGCTATCAGTACTTAAGAGATGCAATTTTAATGGTCATTGAAGAAGTTAATTTGTTAGGTGCAGTCACAAAGGAATTATATCCACTTATTGCTAAAAAATATATGACTACACCAAGTAGAGTAGAAAGAGCCATCCGCCATGCTATAGAATTGGCCTGGGATCGTGGTAATGTTGATATGATGAACCGTTTCTTTGGTTACACAATAAATGTTGAAAGAGGCAAACCCACCAACTCAGAATTCATAGCCATGGTAGCTGACAAATTAAGAATCGGTACAAAGGTAAGTTAATAAATTTTAAATTTTATTATTAAATAAAAAGGATCATGAGTTATTAAAGCTTAATGGTCCTTTATATTTTTAAATAATACTAAAATCCTTCCTTGGGCAAGCTAAAAAAGGGTGTTAGAAATGAAAAAAAACACAATTAAAGGGCGAGTCCTAAAAAATCGTAAAACAAAAGAGCTGGTGCCAAATTTAAAGCCAGGGGATATTGCACTGATTGCCCATGAAGATTTAGATGAAATAGCAGCTAATTCGCTTATTGGAGCCAAGGTTAAAACTGTAATCAATGTTAGAAGATTCAGTACAGGCAAATATCCCAATCCTGGCCCTTTAAATTTGCTTGAAAATAAAATATCATTAATTGAATGTGTTAAAGATGAAATCTGGGATACTGTTAATGATGGTGATGAGATTAGTATTATTGGGGGAACAATATATAACAGCTCAGGTGTTCATCTAGCACAGGGAAAGTTATTAAATTTACAGGATGTTAAGGCTGCATTTAAAAAAGCCAGGGAGAATTTTAATCCCCAACTTGAAAATTTTATCAAAAATACCATTGAATATGCAAAAAAAGAGCTTGAAATAATTTTTAAAGAAATAGATTTATCCCATATTCAAACTACTTTCAAGGGAAAGCACTGTTTAATCGTTGTCAGGGGACAAAAGTACAAGGAGGATTTACATGCACTTAGAAGCTATATAAGAGAAATGAAGCCAATTTTAATTGGTGTTGATGGCGGGGCAGATGCATTACTTGAAAATGGATTGAAACCTAACCTAATAATAGGTGATATGGATAGTGTATCTGATAAAGCTTTAAAGTCTGGTGCTGAAATTGTTGTCCATGCTTATAGCGATGGTAAGGCTCCTGGTATAGATAGAATAAAAAAACTTGGTGTCAGCAATTACAAGGTTTTACCTATTTTCGGAACTAGTGAAGATGTTGCAATGCTGGTGGCCTATGAAAAGGGTGCAGAGCTCATAGTGGCTGTTGGAACTCATTCTAATGTCATTGATTTTCTTGAAAAGGGAAGGCAGGGCATGTCCAGTACTTTTTTAGTAAGGCTAAAGATAGGCTCCATTCTCATGGATGCCAGGGGAGTTAACCAGCTATACAAACAAAAATTTAGACTAAAGTATCTTATAGCAATGGCTGCCGCTGCCTTTATCCCTTTATTGGTTGTGTTTATTATCTCACCCCCAGCCTTTCAGTTTGCTAGGTTACTATATCTAAGGCTGCGCCTAATACTTCAGGTTTAGGAGGCGTTAAATTTGATGAAATCTGTATCGGTAGTCATACCTGCCTATAATGAAGAGCAATATATTGTAGAAACCATTAAGGCAGTAAAAAAGGTTCAAGGTGTTAATCAGATAATTGTTGTTGATGATGGAAGTAAGGACAATACTGGCCAGCTTGCTGCAGAAGCTGGGGCTGAGGTTATTAGAATAGAACATAATAGAGGAAAGGGTAATGCTTTAAACCTTGGGTGTCTTAAATGTAATCAAGAATTGATTGCCTTAATTGATGCTGATTTAGGTGCTAGTGCTGGTGAACTTGCAAGGCTGATGGAACCTGTTGTCAATGGTACAGCTGACATGACAATTGCTGCTTTTCCAGGAACCAGGAAGAAGGGGGGATTTGGTCTGGTAAAAGGCCTGGCAAATATGGGAATAAGGGTATATGTTGGGCAAAAACTAAAAGCTCCCCTGTCCGGCCAGAGGGTTATAAATAGACAAGCTCTTGCAGAGATATTCCCCTTTGCTCCAGGGTTTGGCGTAGAGATAATGGCTACCTTAAAAGCCTTTAAAAAGGGTCTTATTGTAAGGGAGATTGAGACCAAAATGCATCATAGAGAAACTGGCAGAAGTATTTCAGACTTTAAGCATCGTGGAAAACAGTTTTATCATATACTAATGACTTTATTCAAAATTAGGCTTTTAAGGAGCTAGATATGATGCTAGGTACATTTGTGGCTTATATAATAACAAGAGTTTTCATGCCCTTTGCCCTTAAGGTATTTGGGTCACTGGAGTGGACAAAGGAGAATTTTATGGGAAGGAAAATACCAGCAGGCACTGGTATTTTGCTAATCCCCTTGAGTGTGGCAGTTCCCTTTGTCTGGTATGATAGTATATTACCTTCAGTAATTTTTTTTTATGGAAGTGCATTAATAATAATGGGTTTTGTTGGTTTATATGATGATATATTTGGTGATACCAAAATCAAGGGACTCAAAGGGCATTTCAAAAACCTGGTTTTTAAGGGAAGGGTCACATCTGGAATAATAAAGGCTTTTGCAGGGGTGATAATTGCACTTGCTGGAGCTTTTTTGCTTGCAGTAAAACCAGTAGAAATTATGGTAGCATTTTTAATAATTCTACTATTTACAAATGCTTTTAATCTCTTTGATTTAAGACCAGGCAGATGCATTAAGGTGTTTTTCTTAACAGCTATTTTTTTAATTATTATGGCTTATTATTTAGGAAAGAATAATATACTGTTATTATATCCACTATTAGGCTGCATCCTGGCTTATGCTCCCTTTGATTTTAAGGGAAGATCAATGCTTGGAGATGCAGGCTCTAATACTATAGGTATAAGCGTGGGAATTATAAGTGTTCTTGTATTACCTTTTTTAATAAATATTATATTAGTTCTTGTTTTAATAATGCTACATTGGTATACTGAGAAAAATTCATTAAATTCTATTATAGAAAGTAATCACTTCCTAAACCGTATTGATAATTGGGGCAGGAGCTAGTTATAATACTACAGGGGAGAGCCAGGATGATAACAAAAAAAGTAGGAAAGGTAGTAGAAATTGATAAGAAAAATGCTGATGTACAGTGGATAAAGGTTACCATTGGTGATGAAGAGTTTTCTGCAATTAATTATCCTCCAACAACAGGCATGGTGAAGCCAGGTGATGAGGTTGTGTTAAATACTACGGCAGTAGAGCATGGTCTTGGTACAGGTGGATACCATTTAGTTATGCTAAATTTAGCTAATATGGAAAGCACAGCTAAAGAGGAGGGTCATATTATGAAGCTCAGGTATACGCCTTACCAGATCAAGGTGCTGGCAGTAGAAGAGCAGGCAAATCCCCATCATGGTAAAATTTCAAATTTTAAAAACCTGGATGGGATACCAGTTATGATAGGCAGTCTACACAGCAAATTAGCTCCAGCGGCCCTTGGATATAAACTAGTGAAACCCAGGGGAAGATTGGTATACATAATGACAGACGGTGGGGCCTTACCCATTGCCTTTAGCAAAACTGTAACCACTTTAAAAGAACTAGAATTGATTGACGGTACCATTACCGTTGGCCATGCCTTTGGTGGCGATTATGAAGCGGTAAATGTTTATTCAGGCCTGATTGCAGCAAAGGAAGTACTAAATGCAGATGCTGTAATTATTTGTATGGGACCTGGAGTTGTAGGAACAGGAACTAAATGGGGCTTTACCGGCATAGAACAGGGCGATATAATAAATGCTGTAAATATTCTAGAGGGCAGGGCCATAGCAATTCCTAGAATCACTTTTAAAGACAAAAGGGATAGACACAAGGGGCTCAGTCACCATACATTAACAATTTTGGAAAAAGTAGCCTTACAACCTGCTGAGGTTTGCCTACCGGCACTGCCTAGACATGAAAGCGAGTTTTTAAAGGAACAGATACGAGAAAGAAGATTAGATGATAAACATATTTTTGTAACTATAAATGCAGAACAGGTAATAGACTATGCTAATCATTTAAAAATACCATTTTCAACCATGGGAAGAACAGTTGAAGAAGAACCTTATTATTTTTTAGCTGCTGGTGCTGCAGGGGTATTAGCGGCCCAGGTCTAGTTAACATACCAATTATTGGCCAACTAATGGAGCTTGCTTTTAATGAATTGGGCTACAGTACTATATTCTGTGCTTAATTCATTTAAGTATTTTCTGAGTTCTTTAACCTTACCATAAAAGTAAAAGCTTTTTTTATTTACAGTAATAAACATGTAGGTCCTCCAGTACTATATTTAGGGTATTAGTTTATGTAGCTTATCCCAGATTATGCCTGAATAAGCTAAAACTTATGAAAGTGGGTGATTTTGGTGAGTAATAGGGAAAATACAATAAGTTCTCAGTGTTTCTTTGAAGGCAGGATCCTGCGTTTAAGAGTTGATAAAGTTGAGCTGGAAGGGGGAAAGATAGGGGAGCGAGAAATTGTTGAGCATCCAGGTGCTGTAGCCATTGTAGCTATTACCCAGGATAAAAAGGTTTTGCTGGTTACCCAATATAGAAAGCCAATGGAAAAGGAGCTTATGGAGATTCCTGCCGGCAAGCTTGAAAAAAATGAAATACCTTTAGCTTGTGCACAAAGAGAGCTATTAGAGGAAACAGGCTATATGGCTGATAATTGGAAGGAATTACTTGCTGTTTATACATCTCCAGGCTTTAGTAACGAAAGGGTAGTAATTTTTTTGGCAATGGACTTATCCAGGACATTAGATTTTCCCATGGATACTGAGGAAATAACCCGCCTTGATATAATACCTTTAGGGGATGTAATAGATTTAATTAAGGAAAACAAAATTGAGGATGCAAAAACTGTTGCTGGTATTCTTGCTGCTAAGGTTTTTTATGAAGATGAAACAAACTAAGGTTTATATGACGATGGATGCAAGTGGAGCTTATAAAGCGGCAATTAATGGACATATAGTTGTTATAGTAGACATTATAGACATGTCAACAAGCCTGGAAACTGCCCTGGAGATGGGTGCTGCAGCAGTATTTGGTGCTAGTCCTGACCAAATTTATGCTCCTGTTATAGTCAATCCTGAAAAAATTGCAATGGGTGCTGCTTTCGTTGCTCAAAAATTAAATACTGAAGTGATAATAATTGGTGAGCCTAGATTTGCAAGCAAAGAAGAACAAATGGAAAACTGTCAAAGATTAGTTAATAAACTCACTGAAATGAATACAAAAATCTGTGACTTTGTCCCCAATGTTGGCAAAGAGCTTTGGGCCTTTGCTCATATTGGCAAGAAAATTGCCATAGCTGTTACCAGCACAGGTGGAGTGGCCTTTGATGCTGCCTATAATGCTGGAGGTATTGTAACTACAGCAACCATTGCCCGAACCAGGCATATGAGGGGAAAAGCCCCAGCCCTAAAAGGTGCGTACAGGGCTAAAAACCTTGCACTTGAACTGAAAAGGGACATATCTTATGTAGCAGCAAGCTCTAAGTCCTATGAAGATGTTTTGGCGGCAAAGTATTTGTGTGACCTTACAAAGGGCTTGTCATAAAACAAGCCTTCCCGCATATCATGTAAAGAGAAGCGGTATGGGGGGACAGCACTAATGATAAAAGCCTTGCTAAAAATATGGTTTAACCATATAAGAGATCACATGGTGTTGTATATAATTACAATACTTATGTTTATTGGTGGCAGTTCCCTCGGTGCATATACTGTTAGTACCTTAAATGAATCTCAACTCCAGGAGTTGGTAGATTACTTTGACTATTTTTTAAAGGGTCTTACAAACTGGAATGTAAATTCTGTAATAGTCACACAAGATGCCATTCTTAATAATCTTAAGTTTATTTTTTTAACCTGGACTTTAGGCCTAACTGTCATTGGAATTCCCGTTATTTTATTAATAGTTGCCTTTAAAGGCTTTATTATGGGTTTTACAGTTGGCTTTCTAATTCTGCAAAAGGACTTTACAGGAATGCTCATAGCTATTTTTGCAGTATTGCCGCAAAATTTTTTCTACGTACCCAGCTTGATGATTTGTGCTGTGGCCGCAATAACCTTTTCATTGTGTTTGTTAAGGGGCACAATGGGCGGCAGGAAACTTTCAATATCCCATATGTTTATCAATTACATACTACTTTTGTTGATATTTTGCTTTTTTACAATAATAGGTGGATTATTAGAGGGCTACGGCGCACCCCTGACCATGAAAATTATAATAACATATTTTTAAGTTAGCATAATACTAGTCTAAAATATAACCTTCCCTCATACTTTTTAACATGTGAATGTTTAAAATAGGGAGGTTAGTTTAATGATTGTTATAACCATTCCAAATTGGCGCAAAAAGCTTATCATTTTAGCTTGTATAATTCTTTTGGCAGCTGCATTTAGTATAGGGTTAAACTATTACAAAAGCATCAACACTGCTATAGAATTTGAGGAAATGTTTGACAATCCAATTGGCTCTGAGGTACAGGCTCTAGAGGGTGAAGAAGAGGCTGCAGTAGAAGGTGCTCAAGAAGAAGCTGTTCAGATACCAGAAAATGAAGCTGAGGTAGTGGAGCATGACAATGATAATGGAATCTGTGAAAATGAGAATAAAGACCAGGAAGCACCTGATAAGGGTAATCTAGAACAGGAGTTTGAGGAAAAAGAAGCGAAAAAGGGATTCTGGCAAAAAGTTCTAGAAAAGTTTCGCAAAGAATAATTTACTGACAGGAATTTCCCATCTCTTGTGGAAGTAATCTATATTCCAGCAAGTGATGGGAGTTATTTATGATGAGGGTTTTATTAGAAAGATTTATACATTATCTTGCAGTTGAAAGAGGTCTGTCTGATAATACTTTATCCTCCTATTTAAGTGACCTTGAACAATTCATAACCTTTCTTGAGGAAAAGAATATTGCTTCTGTTCATGTGCTTAATAATCAACATTTAATAGAATATATCTTGTTTCTAAAATCAAATAGTAAGGCACCTGCAACTATTTCTAGAAACAGGGCAGCCATCAAAACCTTTATGAAGTTTCTTGTTAATGAGGGTATACTTGACAATAACCCTTCAGAGAATTTACAGTCCCCC
>JAGXSK010000292.1 GCA_018333845.1 Clostridia bacterium
GATGCTGCTTTCTCCTGTTGTAGAGTATCTAACATGACCAACTGCCATTTTGCCAGTATACCTGGCTAATACTTCCTCATCAAATACTTCAGAGACCAGGCCCATGTTTTTATACAACTTTATTTTCTTCCCATCAGAGACTGCAATTCCGGCACTTTCCTGCCCTCTGTGCTGAAGAGCATAAAGACCATAATAGGTTAATGCAGAAACATCAGAGTTAGGAGAGTATATGGCGAAAACTCCACATTCGTCCCTTGGCTTGTCCAGCAAATCTAGCTCATTCGACATGGTATCTCCTCCCGCCAGGCTTTAGTCATATCCTGTAAAGATAGGTCAATAACCTTACCATACCCTTGAACTGTTATTGTAAACATATCTCCTAAAACTTCTCCTATTACTGCAAAGTGTACATTATGCTTTTTGCAGATAGCTTCCAGCTGGGAAATCTTATCATTCTCCACACTGGTTATGATCCTTGACTGATCCTCTCCAAAGAGGAGTGCATCTAATCTGCCATTAAATGCAGGCAGGATTACGTTTACTCCAAGGCTGCCAGATATAGCTGATTCAGCTATTGTTACTGCCAACCCACCTTCGGAACAGTCATGGGCTGAAAGGAGTAGTTTTTGCCCAACTGCCTCCAGAACCGCCTTGTGCAAATTGCCCTCAGTCTCAACATCCAATGCTGGAGGTTTGCCGGCAGTCAACCCATGCACCTTATAAAGATATTCACTTCCTCCCAGCTCGCCCCTGGTTTCCCCAAGAAGTACAATTATTGAGCCTTGCTTTTTAAAGTCCTGGGTAATCCTATTTTCTATATTTTCCAAGAGTCCAACCATTCCTACTACAGGTGTTGGGTGTACAGCACCCTGGGGCGACTCATTGTACAAACTAACATTTCCTCCTGTCACAGGAGTATTAAAATACTCACAGGCTTCGGCCATGCCGTCAATACACCTGCTCAGCTGCCAGAATATCTCTTCCTTTTCAGGATTGCCAAAGTTTAGACAGTTAGTTATAGCCAGGGGGAGTGCTCCTGAACAGACAACATTGCGAGCAGCCTCGGCAACTGCAATTTTGCCGCCTTCATAGGGATCTAGGTAGCAGTACCTGCCATTACAGTCAGTAGATAGGGCTATGCCCTTATTTGTACCCTTAACTCTCATTACTGCAGCATCTGAACCTGGATACACTACTGTATTGTTTCCTACACCATGGTCATACTGCTCATATATCCATTCCTTGCTGGCAATGGTTGGTGAGGTTAGAAGACTCATGAAGGCTTCATTATAATCTTCAGGCTGGGCAATATGTTCCAGGTTTAAATCCAGCTTTCCAGCCCTGTCTGGAGCTATTACAGGATAATGATATACTGGGCTTTCATCTACCAGAGCTGCAACTGGTATTTCTGCTGCCATGCTTTCTCCCTCTTTTATCCTTAACACAGGTTCACTAATAACTGAACCAACGGTAACTGCATTCAAGCCCCACTTTTTGAAGATTTCCTGGACCCTTTTTTCGCTTCCCTTTTTAGGAACTAAAAGCATCCTTTCCTGGGATTCTGACAGCATTATCTCATAGGGGGTCATGTTTTCTTCTCTAACTGGTACTAAGGAAGTATCTATCTCCAACCCAGTACCTGCCCTTGAAGCCATTTCCGATGAAGAGCTTGTCAAACCTGCTGCTCCCATGTCCTGCATGCCAACCACCAGGTCTTCCTCAATGATTTCCAGACATGCCTCTAGAAGCAGCTTTTCCATGAAGGGATCTCCCACCTGAACAGAGGGACGACTTTCTTCACTGTCTTCTGTGAGCTCTGCTGATGCAAAGGTTGCGCCATGGATACCATCCCTGCCTGTTCTGGCACCAACAACCATTACTGGATTGCCAATTCCCTCAGCCAGTCCTTTCTTTAGCTTGTTTGCCTCAATAAAACCAACACACATGGCATTGACAAGGGGATTGCCTTCATAGGATTTGTCAAAGTACACTTCCCCGCCAACAGTTGGAATGCCCAGACAGTTGCCATACCAGCTAATGCCTGAAACAACCCCTGAAAACAGGTATTTTGTCCTATTATTATCCAGGCTGCCAAAACGCAGAGAGTTTAATAAGGCCACTGGCCTGGCTCCCATTGTAAAAACATCCCGTACAATTCCACCTACTCCCGTGGCAGCACCCTGAAAGGGCTCTACTGCTGAAGGGTGATTGTGACTTTCTATTTTAAATACCACAGCCTGTCCGTTCCCAATGTCTGCTACACCAGCATTTTCTCCTGGACCCTGGATAACCTGCTTGCCCTTTGTGGGAAACTTTCTTAAAACAGGTTTGGAGGTTTTATAGCTGCAGTGTTCTGACCACATGACAGCAAAGATGCCAACCTCTACAAAGTTTGGTTCCCTACCAAGTAAATCTTTTATTCGTGTATATTCATCATCTCTTAACCCCATATTTCTCCATACTGAAGGTTCCATGGTTAATTCCTCCCCTGCCACCAGCTAATTATGGATTTGAAAATTTTTAGACCATCCTCATTACCTAATATATTCTCTGCACATCTCTCAGGATGAGGCATCATGCCTAAAATATTACCTGCTTTATTGATTATTCCAGCAATATTATTTACAGAGCCATTAGGATTTGCATCATCAGTTATCTGTCCATCTGAAGTGGCATAACGGAAAACAACCTGTTTGTTCTTTTCTAGCTCCTCCAGCTCATTTGCTGAGGCAAAATAATTTCCTTCTCCATGGGCTATGGGCACCTTGATAACTTCACCTGGAGACATCTGGTTGGTAAAAGCAGTACTTGTGTTTTCTACCCTAAGGTAGACAGGTTTGCAGATAAATTTCAGGTCCCTGTTTACCCTCAGGACGCCAGGCAGTAAACCAGCTTCTGTAAGAACCTGAAAGCCATTGCAGATACCAAGAATCAGTCCCCCCCTTGCGGCATGTTCCATAACCCCATCCATTACTGGAGAAAATCTGGCAATTGCTCCTGTTCTAAGGTAATCTCCATATGAAAAGCCTCCTGGAAGAACAACACAATCCAGATCCCTGGGAAGTTTATCTTTATGCCATATGAAGCTTGCTTCCTGTTTCATGACTTCGCCAAGTACATGTTTAACATCATCGTCACAGTTTGAGCCTGGGAAAACCACAACTCCAAATTTCATTGTTAAACCTCCGTAACCTGAAAGCTGTATTCTTCAATCACAGGGTTTGCCAGAAGCTTTTTGCACATCTGTTCCACCTGGGCTTCTACCATTTCCTTAGAATCACCAGCAATTTTTACTTCAAAGACCTTGCCAACCCTAACATCTTGAACCCCTTGAAAGTCCATGGACTCCAGGGCACGTTGTATAGTACTGCCCTGGGGATCAAGAACTCCCTTTTTCAAGGCAACATAGACCTTAACATGAAACATTTATGTTAACCTCCTTAACCTTTGTAAAACCTCCTGATAGGCATCAGTTACTTCTCCCATGTCATTTCTAAATCTATCCTTGTCTAAGACCTTTTTCGTGTCTGCATCCCAAAATCTACAGGTATCTGGTGATATTTCATCTCCTAAATACAAAATTCCATCCTGAACACCAAATTCCAATTTAAAATCAACTAAAATTAAGTTAGCTGCACTGGTAATTTCTTTTAAAATCTCATTAATCTTCAAAGTCATTTCCTTCATTTCACTTAACTGCTCAGCGCTAGCTAATTTTAAAGCCAGCACATGATCGTCATTGATAAAGGGATCCCCTAATTCATCTGATTTAAGACAAAGCTCTAGAACTGGTTTTTCAAAAACCACACCAGGTTCAACTCCCAATCTTTTGCATAGGCTTCCTGCAGCAATATTTCTTACAATTACTTCTACCGGAAGGATTTTAAGGCAGTTTACCAGCATTTCTCTTTCGGAGACAAAGCCCTGAAAATGATTTCTAATACCCCTTTCCTTAAGTTTTTCAAAGAAAATAGCAGAAATCTGACAGTTACAATGACCTTTGTCTTGAATGGAACCCTTTTTTAATCCGTTAAATGCTGTAGCATCATCATGAAACTCCATAATAGCAACAGTAGGGTCATCAGTATAGTATAAAGATTTTGCCTTGCCCCTGTATATTTCTTTTCCTTTTGTTACCATTGATATACCTCCGTAACTTAAAGTCAGAATTCAGAAGTCTTAAAGCTGTTAGGCTCTTCTAAAATCCTGCTAATTATTTCATATTAGGCTAGTAAATAATTTCACTCTATTCCAACGCGCTTAAAGATATAGTCCACATTTTTCAAATGATAATCGTAATTAAATATTTCCTCTATCTCTTCTTTAGACAGCTTATGGGCAATATCCCCATCATTAGTTACAAGCTCCTTCAACGGCACTTTACTTTCCCAAGCCTGCAAGGAGTTTCTTTGTACCCATGCATAGGCTGTCTCCCTTAGTATGCCTTTTTCAACTAATGCCAACAACACCCTCTGGGAAAATACAAGTCCTAAAGTTTTGTTAAGGTTGGCCTGCATGTTATCCTTGTTTACAACCAGATTTTTAACCACATTAATAAATTTGTCCAGCATGTAGTAAACAAGGTGAGTAGAGTCTGGAATTATTAAACGTTCTACAGACGAATGGGTTATGTCCCGCTCGTGCCACAAGGCAACGTTTTCCAGGGCAGCAGAAGCATTACCCCTAACAACTCTAGCCAAGCCGGAAACCCTCTCACTAAGAATGGGATTTTTCTTGTGGGGCATTGCTGATGAACCTTTCTGGCCCTGTGCAAAGCTCTCCTCCACCTCATGGATGTCTGTTCTTTGCAGATTTCTTACCTCTAATGCAAACTTGTCAAGTGAACTGGCAGTGACAGCAAGCTGGGTCATGTAGGCAGCATGTATATCTCTTTGGATAATCTGGGTTGAAATAGGAGCAGGTTTTAAACCTAATTTTTTGCAGACATACTCCTCCACATAGGGATCAATATTGGCAAAGGTACCTACAGCACCTGATATTTTACCAACTGAAACCTCCTCTTTTACTGCCTCCAGCCTCTTAATGTTCCTTTGCACCTCGTCATACCACAGTGCCATCTTCAGACCAAAGGTAACAGGCTCTGCATGTATTCCGTGAGTTCTGCCAACCATCAAGGTATACTTATGTCTGATAGCCTGGTTCTTAATTTCTTGAGCTAGAATATTTAACTTATGTAGTATTAGCGTTAAAGCCTCTTTCATCTGAGTAGCCAAAGCAGTATCTAGAATATCAGATGAAGTCATTCCCAGGTGAATATATTTGGAAGCTTCGCCAACATTTTCAGCCACGTTGGTTAAAAAGGCCAAAACATCATGTCTGGTGGTCTCTTCTATTTCACTAACTCTTTTAAGATCAAAGTCAGCTTTTTCTTGAATATCCTTTAAAGCCCTCTCTGGGATCAGACCCAACTCTGCCATGGCTTCACAAGCATAAACCTCTATCTCCAGCATTTTTCTCAGTTTATTTTCTTCTGACCATATACTTTGCATTTCAGGCAAACTATACCTTTCTATCAAGCTTAACACCCTTTCCAACTTGGTTTTGTCATGTAACCTGAACCTGGAATTGTGGTGCCTTATGCCTTAGTAGTTATCAATACCCACCCTGGACAGGTTAACATCTTTTTCCTCTACCTCATTAGCCATTTTAACCCTATATTCCTTTAATTCTTGTGGTAAATTTTCAGCTTCTTTCCTTACATTTATTACTACTTGTTCATATTCTTCATATCTTACTCATATTTTTTACCTTATTCATTTAAATAAACGTAAAAGAAACCCATCTGACAGGACAAAACCTGAAAGTTTTTGTCTCAAGGTAAATAATAAAGCCCAGTCCAGGGAAGTTTCTGCGTTAAACCTCCCCGTCTGGGCTTTTCTCCCTACGGTGTAGCACGTTTATGTGCCTGTACCACTTGGACCTGACCAATATACCTTGCGGAACCCTAGGTACACTTTCTTGCAGCTAAGGATATATTACTACGTATATAGTAGCAAATAGTAAATAAGCTGTCAATATTAATTCCGAACGTTTTTATCAAATTAATATTTAATGTTCGCTTTTTAAATTGTCATTATTGTCATCTTTTTTATTTTTCTAATAATGTGCCTAACCCAATAGCTGCCTTTGAATCCTGGCACTGCTTAATAGTTTAATGATGCTTAGTTGTATTAGGACTTGTTTACTTGAACTGATGCATCCTTGGGCAGGGCAAGGTTTGCTTCAATTTCAACGGCTTTAAGTATTCCACAGGGTACTATACAAGCCGGATGGGGCAAATGCTTGCTTGCCAATTCATACGTCTTAGTTGATGTTGCTCTTTTAAAGACCTCATTAAATGGGTCAACCTCTGTCAGTTCTTCTGCTAGTTTCTTAACATTTGGACAATCTGTTTCTATGGACAGTTTAATTTTGCCCCCTTCATCAGTAGAGGTTACTTTTGTGGTAAAGCCACAAATGCCCCCGTTTATTTGGCTTATTGCCATGATCATACTCCTCCTTCAAATTAACTCAAAGTATTACCATGATTATATCATTATTTTACTTTTTAAGAATTGTGAAATAAAGTGTTTTCATATTGAACATTACTTGCAACATAACCAGAAGCACAAGCAAAGAGAACTAGCGTATTATTCCCACTCGATAGTTCCAGGTGGTTTGGAGGTTATATCGTATACTACTCTATTTACATGGGAAACCTCATTGACTATCCTGTTGGAGATTTTTTCCATTAAGTCATAGGGAAGTCTTGCCCAGTCAGCAGTCATGGCATCGTCACTTGTAACCGCCCGGAGAATGATCGGATAGGCATATGTTCTACTGTCTCCCATAACTCCAACACTCTTTATGGAAGGAAGAACAGCAAAGGACTGCCAGATTTCTTTTTCCAGACCCGCCTTGCGTATTTCATCCCTAACTACATAGTCAGCTTCACGCAAAATGTCAAGCTTTTCAGCTGTAACATCGCCTAAGATTCTAATGGCTAGTCCTGGGCCCGGGAAGGGCTGTCTCCATACGATTTCCCTTGGCAGGCCTAACTCCTCGCCCACCTTTCTCACTTCATCCTTAAACAAGAAGTATAAGGGTTCAATTAATTCAAAAGGCATATCTTCAGGAAGCCCACCTACATTGTGGTGGCTTTTTATTGTTTCAGCAGTATCTGTCCCACTTTCAATTACATCAGGATAGATAGTTCCCTGTACCAGGAAACTGAAATCTCCAAGCTTTGCTGCCTCCTCTTCAAAAACCCTGATGAATTCTTCACCAACAATCTTCCTTTTGGCCTCTGGATCAGTAACTCCCTGCAGCCTCTTGAGGAACCTGTCAACTGCATCTGCAACAATTAGGTTTAAACCAAAGGTTTTCTTAAATGTTTCCTCGACCTGCTCAGGTTCACCCTTTCTTAATAGCCCATGGTTTACAAAGACACAGGTAAGCTGATCACCAATTGCTTTATGGACTATAAGTGCAGCTACTGCTGAATCTACACCACCACTTAGGGCACAGAGAACTTTCTTGTTACCCACCCGTTCTCTTATTTTTGCTATTTCAGTTTCTATGTATGATTTCATTGTCCACTGCTTTCTACAACCGCAAATTTTGAACAGAAAGTTTTCTAAAATAGCATCACCTCTGGACGTATGCTTTACCTCTGGATGAAACTGCACACCACAAAGCTTTTTTTCTAACTGAATCATGGCTGCTGCAGGAGCATGGTCTGTCGCTGCTATTACTTTAAAGCCATCAGGTGGTCTGCTTATATAATCTCCATGGCTCATCCAAATCTGTTCCTGGTCATCCACTCCATCCAATAGATCGGATTCTTGAAGTATATTAAGCAAGGCTTTTCCATACTCCCTGCTTTTACCAGGCTCTACCTTGCCCCCCAATTGATGTGCCATCATCTGCATTCCATAGCATATTCCCAAAACAGGGATATTGGCCTCATAATACTTTTTATCTATGACAGGAGCATTGTCCTGATAGAC
>JAGXSK010000293.1 GCA_018333845.1 Clostridia bacterium
ATCATTTTGCTATACCTCTTGTGTACTTAATAATCAATCTTATTTCAATATCTTATTACACATGCCGCATAATGGTTAGACATATTTTTATATGCAAGTTTTTTCTGGTAATAAGTCAGAGAATAAAAAAATAAGCGAGGTGCTTTATGTGCAGAAAAGTCGAAAAATATTAACTATTGTAACATATTCAATCTATAGTAGGATATCCGAGTTTTAAGCAGAATCAAATTTTATATGTTATAATTAATTGAAGGGATGTGAAAGACAGGAACAATGTTTAATCAAGTTTACAATGCTAATTACTTTTTATTGCTTTTTGCTAGTTTACTTATAGTAGGTGTTGTTACTACCAAGTTTTCAACCAGATTTGGAGTGCCGGCACTTGTTTTGTTCCTTACCTTAGGCATGATTGCGGGAAGTGATGTGTCAGGATTAATTTATTTTGACGACATTCACCAGGCGCAGTTTATCGGCATGCTAGCTTTAGTCATAATCATTTTTGAGGGTGGCTTACAAACTAAATGGCATACATTCAGACCGGTGGCAGCGCAAGCTTTGTCACTGGCAACCGTCGGTGTGCTGATCACAGCGATGGCAGTTGCTGTGGCGGCAAGATTTATATTGGGTGTATCTTGGGTAGAGGCATTCCTTTTTGGATCCATTGTTGGCTCTACGGATGCTGCAGCTGTTTTTTCTGTGATGAAGGGACAGAATATTAAAGAGAAGATTGCTGCAACGTTGGAAGCAGAATCTGGATCGAATGACCCAATGGCTGTATTCCTTACGGTCTCTTTTATTCAGTTGTTAACTGGAGACGCACCCAACTTCTTTGTTTTGATTGGAATGTTTTTCTGGCAGATAGGTATTGGTCTCTTTGTAGGCTTTGTACTTGGTAAGGCAGCAACATATGCAATCAATAAGATTAATTTGGACTCTAGCGGCCTGTATCCTGTATTTGCGATGGCTTTCGCATTAGTTATTTATAGTGTAACGTCTTTGGTTGGTGCAAGTGGACTTTTGGCAGTCTATTTTGCCGGCTTAATTATCGGTAATTCCGAATTAACATATCATCATTCGATTTTCAGGTTTAATGAAGGTTTTGCTTGGATGATGCAGATATTAATGTTTATTATTCTGGGGCTTTTAATTTTTCCCACACAGCTATTCACGCAGGAGGTTGTAATTAAAGGATTATTGCTCTCCGGTATATTGATGTTAATAGCCCGCCCTATTGCAGTTTTTCTATCAACAATTAAAATGGGATTTACATCTAAAGAGTTAGTTCTTTTATCTTGGGCCGGCCTAAAAGGAGCCGTTCCAATTGTATTGGCAACATTCCCTATGATTGCTGGTCTTGAAAACAGTCAGCTTTTCTTTAATCTCGTATTTTTTGTTGTTCTGACATCTGCTCTAATACAAGGCTCCACAATTTCATTGCTTGCCGAAAAATTGGGCTTAATGGGCCTTAAAAAGATACATCACCCTCATTCTCTGGAACTCATTTCAATTGGAAAAGCGAATGCTGAAATGATTGAGTGTGAAGCAAATGAAAATATTAGTATTATCGGTCAAACGTTAGAAGAGATTGACTTCCCGAAAGATGCCTTGGTTACCGGGATAATACGGGGCGGAGATTTGGTTATGCCTTCTGGTAAGACAACAATTGAGTCCGGGGATACATTATATATTTTGACATCAAAGGATAGCAAAAAAGCAGTACACAACTTACTAAAGACGAAAAGGGAAACCCTTCGGTAGGTTTAAAATAATGTTTTTAGGGAGGATAGAAACATGATTTCCAATGATTACAAGCTGATAATTTCGGTGGTTGACAAAAAAATTGCAGATAAGGTACTTCACGCAATAGAAAATGAGGGAGTGACAAGAAGTACAATAATGTTAAGCAGGGGCAGAGGCTCAGATTATCCAAAACTAATCTTTGATATTATGCTTGAGCCTGAACGCGAAACTCTTCTAACTTTAGTGCATAAAGACAAAGCTGAACATATTTTTAATATTATCATGCAGGAAGGTGACTTAAGCAAGCCTCTAAACGGCATCGTTTTTATTATTGATGTAGACAAAGTTGGCGGCATTAGCATGTAATTAAACATAACGTTGTTAGCTGATACGCCTGGGGTTTTTGGGTAGCACTCGCGAAGAGTGTTATAGCAATAAAATATGTTTTATTATTACAACGGTCACGAAATTACCGTCCAAAACAACCTGCTGACTCCCAAGGGAATAATTTGGGTATTAGCAGGTTTTGATTTTACCACTTCGCTTCAATTGGCGTTGGGTAAGATGTTGCAAACTGTAAAAATATGAGGCGTCTAGTATTGTGGGATTGAGTTAGAAAAGGTTAGCCGGTAGAGTGCTAAAGCACACAACCGGCTTTTGTTTCAAGTAAAGATTACGCACCTGTTCGCGTTGCTCACACGTGCGGGAACAAGGATACAACCCTTAGTGGGTTGTTTTTTTATTCCGTGGCGGGGGATATCTTGATTATGGCCACTCCAGGTCACTGTCAAGGTCAAGCTGCCGTGAGCATATCCTCGCAGGCTGCGGTATCCCTCCCGACAATGGCCTTTGGCCAACCTTGACAATGACCCTCCACGGCTTTTTTTTTCGTAATCACCCCCCCACCACTCATGGTTTTTTAAAATGAAAAATCATGAGGAGGAATTTGCATGAACTGCAGGATTAAGGAAGCCGCGGACAGGTTGCTGGAGATGTTTGAGACGGGAAAGATGCCGGAGGCGATTGCCAGAACGATGATTCGGAGGGAGTCCGGGGACAACCGGCCTTGTGATGAGTGGAGCCTGGGAAATCAGATATTGATGATCGCTCAGGGAACGATGGATGCCAGAGGCTTTAAGCAGTGGAATGAGGTTGGCCGCTACGTAAGGAAGGGGGCTAAAGCCATTCACATCCTGGGGCCGGTTACTAAGACGGTGAAGAAGGTGGATGGGGAATCGGAAGAAGCTATTAATAGGGTTTTGATTCTTGGATTCCGATCTATTCCGGTGTTTCGGTATGAGGATACAGACGGTGATGTGCTGGTCAGGCCGGATTATAAGCCTGTGGAGTATCCGCCGCTATGGGAAGCAGCTGAGAGGCTGGGGTTTGATGTGAAATATGAGCCGGGAAACGGTGGCTGCTGGGGGAGTTTTCATATAAGAACCGGAGATATAACGCTCCATACCCACGACCCGAAAACCTTTTATCATGAGCTGGCACATGCGGTTCACGGAACGTTTGCTGAACTCAAAGGCGGCCAGGATCCTACACAGGAGATTGTGGCGGAAACGACTTCAGCGGTGTTGTTGCAGCTGCAGGGTGTTGCAGGGTATGAAAGACATAACTTTGATTATGTAAGGAGCTATTGCCGGGGCAAAGAGCCGGGACAAGTAGTCAAGGCGGTTATGAGTGTGTTGTCTGATGTTGAAAAAATTATCACGATTATATTAGATGCAGCCGGCAGCAAAGCTGCAGCATAAGTCAAGGGGGGCATCGCCCCCCTTGTAATCAAATTTTGGAGGGATGATATGAAACAGGTGCGGATTACCGAGCTTTTGAGTGATATCGAGTCCCTTGGCCAGCCTTACATACTTGTACAAATGCATGGTTTTCTTTTCAAGGTTAAGCCGGATGTTAGCGAGCAACAAGAATTTGATATTGTTTTTTTCCAGACCCGCAGAGTAGACATGCCACTTGCTGAACCCATATGCCGCATAACTATGCTTGACCTGGTGATAAAAGAGAAAATCAGACCTGACAATCTCATTGTTCAATGCGAGAAGTGTTACGGAATTTATAATGGAGCCGGGGAAGTTTACTGCACGTTGTATTGGCCGGAGATAGCTTAATTGGTTAAAAGATAAAAATTGATTGACCGTGTATAACAAATTTGTTATATTTTTATTAGGTGGAGGAATAATATAAATGTACGAAGTGATATTTTACAAAGATCGCTTAGGAAATGAACCGATAAAAGAATATTTGTATGCGCTGAAGAAAAAGGGATTGAAGAGCAAAAACGACCGTATATTGGCAGAGAAGATATTGGCATATATCAAAGCATTACAAGATTATGGAACCAGGGTGGGCGCTCCCATTGTAAAGCATATTGACGGGGATATTTGGGAACTGAGGCCGTTAAATAACAGAATTCTCTTTTTCTACTGGAAAAACGATACATTCGTCTTGTTACATCATTTTGTTAAAAAAACAAATAAAACTCCACGGAGAGAGATTGACCAGGCACGGCGTAATCTTCAAGATTTTTTAGAGAGGAGTCAACTGACGTGAAAAAAATCGGTAAGACCGAGTACACGACATTTAATGATGTTTGGAATGATAAAACGTTCTTAAATGAAGAAGAAAAGGCGAGAATTGAATTTGAGGTATCTTTGATCGGCAAACTCATTGAGGCAAGAGAGAGTAGAGGGCTTACGCAGAAAGATCTTGCGGAAATGTCGGGGTTAAAGCAATCTGCTATAGCACGATTGGAGAGTATGAGGTCCACTCCGCAAATTGATACCCTTTTTAAAGTCTTAAAGCCGCTCGGCTACACTTTGGCCATTGTCCCCGACACGACACCGCCCCAAAAGACCAAAGTAAAACAATAAACGTAGTTTATGGTTTAACCTGCAGAACGCTTATATTTTAAGTGTTTATGCAGGTTTTTTATGTCGTTGGTATAACTAATCAAGGAAGGTTTAACGCTTCACGTTTATATAAGAGTTCAGGCCAGTCAGATTCGTATTTCTTAAGGTTTAACTTTTTTTCCATTCCCGCTGCCGCGTGAGAATAATGTTGTTTTAACTAACGTTAAACCTGTTTGTCCCTGTAATTCTGGTAGTCGGCACCGGGTTTTTGCATGTTTTGTTTAACGTGCGAGAAACAGTTTAACCGTTTTGCCTGTCTTTATAGTGCAGGATAAGGGAGGCGCACATATTGCCGGCAGTGCCCGCAAATATCGAATAAGTTGGCATCCACAATTACAGTTTTACCTATTTATTTATAGGCGCATTTGACGATGCGCCTTTTAATATATGTGTTTATTCATTCCACAAACAGAAAAGAGGTGCTAATTTGGCCAAGAGAACGTTTGATACTGAAATAAGATTTAGAGTTACAAGTGAGATGGAGCAGCTGGTTAAAGCTGCAGCGAAAAAGAAAGGGAGGAGTGTTCCTGATTATTTACGCCAAGTTCTTAGGGAATATATTACGACAAATGAACTGACCGACACTAAGGCAGCTATTCAATCCTTTGTGGCAGAAGCAGTGGATGAAAAACTGAAACCTGTAGAAAATCGTTTAGCCAAGATTACCGCCAAAACGGCACATGCCAGCGCTATCTCCATCTTTCTGCAGGCCCAGGCAATGGCTGATATGGGCAAGTCGGATGTGGTTCAGATATTCAAAGTAGCGCGGGAGAAAGGATTGGTCTTTGTCCGGGAAAGGGGGATTCCAAACACAAGGGATATCGAGGAAGAAATCGACGATATTGAGAGGAGGACATAAATGGCTGCCAAAGCACCATTCGTATAAAGATAGGAATTTGCTTTCTCTTTAGTCATACAATATCATAGAAACCGGAGCTAGACAATTCTTCTTCTAGCATAATATTCCATTATAGGCGTTGTTACAATCTATTCTCCATTCAACAAAAGAAAAATAACAAAAAAATAATCCCTCGCGGATTACATCGTGAGAAGTCACCTGTTTTTGGGCATAGCTATCCTGCAT
>JAGXSK010000294.1 GCA_018333845.1 Clostridia bacterium
AGTCTATGACTAGAGCTCTTCAAAGTTTGGCCGGATCTGTAATTTTTGCAGCAGCCGGCAATTTTTTTTGTTGCAAAAATGTCATACTACCTTTATACTTATCAGAAAAAAGAGGAGCATGGCTATGAAACACATACTTGCACTATTAGTAGTTGACAGGCCTACTGTCTTATCCCATATTTCAGGTTTAGTGAGCCGCAGGGCATTTAACATTGTAAGTATAGCTGCTGGTCCAACTGAGCAGGAAAAGGTCACCAGGATAACCCTTGTAGTAGAGTGTGATGAAAACGAAATATACCAGGTTATAAGCCAGATGGAGAAGCTGGTGGATGTTATTAAGGTGCAAAACTTGACTGTTGAACCTTCCCTGGCCAGGGAGCTTGCATTAATTAAAGTTAATGCCTTGCCAGATAAAAGAAGCGATATAGTTGATATAGTTAACATCTTTCGAGCTCACATCGTTGATGTAACCAGAGAAACCATGGTTATAGAATTAACAGGTGAAAGTGAAAAAATTGATGCCTTGTGTGAGGTCCTAAAAGACCATGGTATTATAGAAGTGGCTAGAACAGGGAATATTTGTGTTACCAGGGGCCCCAAAGCTGTTAAAGCTTACTAACAAGAAAACCTTTAGATTTAAACAAAGGATTAAAAGGCTTTAAGTTCTTATCATTTTTTATTTGTAAAAAATTGCATTTAAAACCACAATTAGATAATCATAAATAAGTGTCTTCTAAGGGAAAATAAGTAAAAAAGGAGGCATTTAGTTATGATATTTAAATCCAAGAGCAGAAAAGTGCGAAGGTTTAACTGGTTGGCAATTTTAGCATACCCGATTGTATTTATTAAAGGAATAATAGTAGGAAAACTACTAAACAGGCTAAGATTTGGCAGAAGGTAATATTAGGCAATTCAGTAAACTGCTACTTCCTTCGTGGAGGCTAGCATTTCTTTTTTTCACCTGATGTATCCAAGAGACCTAGATGTTAATTTTTTGTGAAGAAATCAAGCAAAGATAGGATTTTTCTTAAAAAAAGATAATACTAATAAGTGAAATAATTTAGCAAAGACCAGGAAAACCTATGGCTGTAGTTATTAAGACACTATGGTTTGATACAAAGTTGATAAAATATCATGAGGAAAGGAGGGATAATAAATGTGTGAATCTTGCAGCTGTCAGGAAGCACAGGAGGAAAAAAGAACCAAATGTGAAGGTTGCGGCTATGAAGGAGAACCTTTTACAGTATGTCCAAGCTGCGGAACATAAGTTAAAGATGGGTATGAGGAGCAACTATAAATAAGGGTGGGTCTGAAAATGTGGAAATGTTCAGTTTGTAATTTTATCTTTGAGGGCGAAGATGCCCCTGACAAGTGTCCTAAGTGTGGTGCTCCAAAGGAAAAGTATAGCAGGCTTGAGGAAGCTGCAGAACAAAAAATTGCTGGAGCCAGGGAAAATAATCATCTTTTAATGACCTCTATAGATTTATTAGACGAGTTGGAAGCTATAGGTGAACGTGGGACAGAGATTAATCTTGACCCCTGGTGTTTGGGCTATTTTACGAAACTAAAAGAGCAAGCGAAACTATTAAAACAGACTTCTCTGGCAGAAATAGAGGTTCATGTTAAAAAGGATAAATGGGGCTAAAATTAAACCCGACACCAAAAATGTCGGGTTTAACCATTAAAATTCCTTTATTGCCTCTGTTGGGCAAGACTCCGCCGCTTCTTTCGCTAGATCAGGCCTGATTTTTGCAGCAATCTCTGGAGGATGACTGGGACCTCCGCCCTGGTGATATTATCCTTGGGCGCAATCAGATTGCCGCCTCTGCCGGAAACTATCCCGGTCTTTAGGCAAGCCGCAATACTGTTCTTCGCATAATCCGCCGATTTGGCCGCATCGTCGAAGTCTGCAAGCAGCTTTTCTGCTAAAATAAGTTACGGTTACAGGATATGATGCCAGTCACGTCTGGCGTATAGGATTCTTTCCACATTAACGACTTTTGACTTTTCGTCTATCGTAAAAAAAACAATATAGTTCTTTATGGGTAGCTTGCGATACCCTAACATTGCAAGTTTTTTATCCGTCACGAAAGAGCATTTTTGCGGCATGAGCGCCAGTCCCGCTATTGCTTCGTCCATAGTATCCATCATCTTAAGTGCCGTCATTGGTGCTGACAGTTGTGCGGAGATATATCGAACAATGTCGCGCAGGTCATTTTCGGCAGGTTCAGATATGTCAACCCTATATTTTGCCATCTGCAATTTCCTGCCGGATGTCTCGCATTGCATCTTTAAGAGGACGCTTCCTGCCCTCTGCTACTGCTGCCTTTCCCTCGTCAAGCAGGCGGTATAGCTCAAGCTTACCGCTTAACATCTCATAAACCTCAATGCTCATAACGGCCAAATCGCCCTGCCCGTTTTTGGTAATAAAGACAGGTTCTCTGCTTTCACGGCAGAATGTCGAGATTTCATTGTAGTTATTCCTTAAGTCCGTACTAGATTTAATGTTTGGCATGAAACCATCCTCCTTGCTTAATCTAAAGATATTATATATTAATTTCTTTAGGCCAGCAAGCTTTGAAAGCACATAGTAACACGGGGCTAAAATTAAACCCGACACCAAAAATGTCGGGTTTAACCATTAAAATTCCTTTATTGCCTCTGTTGGGCAAGACTCCACCGCTTCTTTCGCACATTCCTCTCCATCAGCAGGCACTTCATTAACCTTTGAGATTGCCAGACTTCCATCATCATTCCAGTCAAAAACTTCTGGACAGATATCAATGCATTCGCCACAAGCGATACAAAGACCATCGTCAACTTTTACACGCATTTTAATTGTCACCTCCTAATTTAGCCTCTCTAGTGTTAACGTAAGTTGGTGAAATAATACCTGACTTTTAGCTGTTTTTTCTAATGGTTGGTCTGTACATATCAAGAACTCCAAGGGTAATATGGGCAAGGCCAAATCCTACTACCCCGGCACCCAAAGCTGTACCGCCTAAAACAGTAGCTCCTATTCCAGTAACAGCAGCGCCTAGCCCTGTAACTATCCAGCTGGTGGTTGTACTTTTACTTTTAGCCATTTCCTTACCTCCTAAAAATTTTAATATAAAGCAAAGTATTGTTTTAAAGCAACCTTAAATTAAAAATTGTTTTATTATCTGTAGTTTGGCTTTTTACAGTAAATTTAAGCTATTATATATCTGGTGATTTAGTGTTATTTGAGGAAATAATTATCTAATTTATAAACTACAGGAGGAATCTCCAGCCATGTAGATGAAATAATAACTGTTAATTTTTAAGTACTTGAGGTGCCGTATGAACAGAAAGAATTCAATCATATATAATGAATTAATAGCTGCCCTATCTCTTGCTTTAGATATGGACTGCAGCGGCAAGCTTTATCATGCCTGGAGAACCGGATTAATTTCTCTAGCAGTTGCTCAAAAATTAAATATTCCCAATAGTAATCATCTTTTTTATGGAGGGTTGCTTCATGATATTGGTGCGATAGGCCTGGATGATCATATTGTGCATCAAACACTAAAGCCAAATCCCAAATATAAAAATCTAATAATTTCCCACAGTAAAAATGGAGCAGAAATCGTTAAGCTTATACCTGGCCTTTCGGTGATTAGCAAGGCTATTTTTGATCACCACGAAAACTGGGATGGTTCAGGATATCCTAATAATAAAAAGGGTTCAGATATTTCTATAGGTGGGCAGATAATTTGTATAGCAGATGTTTTTGATATTATGGTTAGATTTTATCCAAGGGATGCCCGTGGGGATATAATAGGGAGAATGGCAAAGTATATAAATAAAATATATTCAGCTAACCTTTTCCTGGCTTTTGAAGAGACTATGAGCTCAGAATTCTTTGAAACCCTAAAAGATGAGCAAATGGTGGAGGATGAAATCAAGAAAAAGCTAAACCATGTTGCATTATCTGTGGACATTGACCATAACTCAACTGCTTTTG
>JAGXSK010000295.1 GCA_018333845.1 Clostridia bacterium
AGTTGTTTTTCCCCAGATATGGGATGCATCCTCTATAGAATATTTTCCATCTTCAATTTTTAGATATACTGGGTTTTTGGATTTTCCTTTTACTATTACAGCATCAAATCCAGCCTTTTTTAGTTCAGGACCCCAGAAGCCCCCAGCCTCTGACCTTCCAACAGCTCCTGTCAATGGAGATTTAGCACAAACAGTATATCTAGGTATGGCAGGTGCAGGTGTGCCAGTCAGCAAACCTGTACTAAAGATTAGAACATTATCTGGGGATAATGGATCTATTCCAGGTTTAATATATTTAAGTGCATAATAGGCACCTATACCAGGACCTCCAAAATACTTTCTATAAAACAACTCATCTTTTTCATCAATTTGGAAACTCTGGTCTGTTAAATCTACAATCAAGATCTTGCCCATATAGCCATATGCCATTTTAATTGGCCTCCTAACTTTGTTTTGTGTTATCCTCCTGGAAACATAGGGTATAAATCAACAGTATCTCCTTCACTTATTTCTGTTTCTAAACATGCTAGCTTTTTATTTACAGTAATTATTTCTACAGAGCCTTTTGGCATGGATAAAATTTCCAACAGCAGTTTAACGCTAGTTTTATCTGGAACTGTAACAGTTTCTATTCTGTTAGTAAGTTTAGAAAATTTTTCAATCCCGCCGTGGAATGTAACAGTAATTATAATAAAGGCACCTCCTCAAAAAGTTATCAGAATAATCATAAATGAATACGCATACATATAAAAACTATTCTATAAATTTTTTGTTTATCCTTCAACAAACAGCATTTTTCTTTTTAGGATTAAATAAAACCATAAAAAAATTTGCTAGATATTAATAATAATAAGCATAATACAAGTTATAAGAAAATTTTAAAAAATTTTTTATTAAAAGCAGGAGAATTTAAAATGGTGAAGAATACTGTTAACCAAGAATACGTATTCATAAACTATTTTGAGGTATGCTTTAAAAGATACCTGGTAATACCTCAAGACTATCTAAATATGAGCGAGGGTTATATATATGGGACTAACTACAAAGGATGTTGCTAAAAAGGCTGGAGTGTCACAAGCAACTGTGTCAAGGGTTTTAAATGGACATCACTATGTTAATGTGGAGACAAAGGAAAAGGTTCTTAAAATCATTAAAGAATTAGGATACCAGCCAAATCATATTGCAAGAAGTATGGCATTGCAGAAAACTAATGCATTAGGTCTTATAGTATCAGACATAGTTAACCCATTTTATAGTGAAATTGCAAAAAATATAATTGATGAAGCTAAAAGGTTGGGGTATGAAATTATTCTATGTAATACAGACCATGATCCAGAGGTGCAGAATTTTTATATTGAATTTTTAAAGCAAAGAAGAGTTGACGGAATAATTTTTGCATCTGTAAAGCTAAAGGATAAGGAAGTTGAAAGGCTTGTCACAGCTAATTTCCCTTGTATTTTTATAAATTCCAGACTCAAGTTAAAAAAAGCAAGTTTTGTTGTCACTGATAATAAAAAGGGTGCTAAACTTGCCATTAATCATTTTATTGACTTAGGGCACAAAAGAATAGGATTTATTTCAGGTCCTAGTACTATTTCAACTGCCCAGGAAAGATTAGAGGGGTATAAGGAAGCTTTGTTGGCAAAGGGGCTAGCCATAGATGATAATTATATTAAAGACCAATCCTTTAATCCTAAATATGCTTATCAAGCAACTAGAGAATTACTAAATATGCCAGTACCTCCTACAGCTATTTTTGTTGCTAATGATGTTATGGCATTTAAAGTAATGGAAGCACTATTAGATCTAGACTTAGACATCCCTGGTGATGTTGCCATAATTGGATATGATGATGTTGTTATGAGTGGACATAAAAGAATAGGGCTAACAACAGTTGCTCAAGACAAGTCTAGAATTGGACGACTGGCTGTTGAAGGACTCATTCAAATGATAGATAAAGGACCTGAGAATGTAAAACCCATGCACACCATGCTAGAGCCCAAGCTTATAATTCGCGACACGTGCGGAAGTAAGGTGTACTGTTGATAGGCTGTTATTGTATTTTAAACAGCGGCTAGGCATGCTGAAATCACATATGATTATCTGCTTATTTGTGAATGCGTATACATTTATATTTTTTATGTATGTAATGCCATACTTTAAGTGTGTTGAGGATAGACTTATTCGCACAGATATCTGGAGCATCCTTTGAGGATATTGTTAAAAATATCTGGCCGTGGATAATAGTGATGTTAATAGGGATGATGTTTATAATCTTTATACCTCAGTTATCAACTTGGATTCCGAGTATGATGAAATAAGCATATAGTATTTTGCTTGGGGTATTGTAAAAGTTGCAAGATATTAAAAGTAATGAAACGGTTGGAGAAATAAAAGATGAAAATCTAATTTTTAATAGAGACGAAGAGGTTAACCGCAATAATAAAAGGAGGAGCATACCAGAAATGAGTGAAAAAGCTACATCGCCAACACCGACAACATCTGGAAAAATTAGTAAAGAAACTGAATGCAATTCATGGAAAAACATAGTGTTTTATGGAGATAACAATGAAGTTTTTAGGCTTGGCTGCAATGACTTTAATGTTATGGTGCAGCAAAAAAAGCGTACACAAAGTATGGCAGGCTTCCATGAGCACTATGTAGATATTGTTGATTATATTATTAGATGTACACATAGTATTTGGGAAGAAAGGGGAATAGGTAACATTTATACTCATTATCATAATAATGCCCAGCTATGGTGCCCAGCTCATATTGAAGGAATAGAAACTGTAATATCAGGGACATTGCAAACATTACATGCCTTTCCAGACAGGAAGCTAGTTGGACAAAATGTAATTTGGTCCGGTAATGATAAAGATGGATTTTATACATCCCATAGAATAAGTTCCACGGCAACAAACCTTGGGGATAGCAGCTTTGGGCCTGCTACAGGCAAAAAGCTTAGATTTAGAACGGTAGCAGACTGCAAAGTGTTTGCTAATAGGATTTATGAAGAATGGTTGGTAAGAGACAATTTATATATTGTTCAACAGCTCGGTTATGATCCCGTGGAAGTGGCTAAAAGGTTTGCAAGGGAATCTGCTGCAAAAAATAAAACTGCCTTACAGGAAAACTTTGGTATTGGCGAAGCTAGAGAGGGCCAGTATGAGCCTGAACTGTATAAACGCAGGTTTGATAAATTTGAAATTGGTGACTTTATATTAGAAATGTATAACAAGGTTTATGAATGGCGTTTATTTAATCATGTTAAAACGTTTTATGCAGAAAATGCTGTCGTGCATTATATTTGTGATAAAGATTTAGTTGGATATACCCAAATTCAAGGAATGTTAATAAGCTTATTTGCTAGTTTTGGGAATGCAAGGTTTATAGTTGAAAGAGTAACCTGCAATCAGAGAGACAATGCTAATGACTGGGACATGGCAGTTAGATGGAGAATTCTAGGCATACATGAGGGCATAGGATATTTTGGCAAACCATCTGGAAGACCTGTTGAAATTTTGGGAATTAGCCATTTGAGGGTTTTAGATGAGCAAATAATTGAAGAATGGATAACATTTGATGGCTTAGATGTCTTAAAGCAAATTCACAGGCAAGATGGAGATAATGAAGAATTAATCTAAGGTTTGTTAAGTGGCTAGCTATTATAAGGGGGTGAGGGGCCAAGTAATTGAGATGGTACTTATGTTTGGCTTTGTAGCTTATTGAATTTTTGGATTTTTAAAAAGAGGAGATGGAAAGTTATGAGGAACAATAAAAAGGTTATATTAACAGTTGTTGTGTTGATGTTAGTTTTAATGGTTGTGGGGTGTGGCAAAGAAGCAGCCAAAGATCCTAGTCCGGCAGAAAAGCCTATTGAAGAAGGATTTGTGGTTGAGACTCCTACCACTATAAATATGTTTGGTATGAGATTTGCTGCTATGGAGTTGTTTGAAAGCAAAATGAAAGAATTAGGCAAAACAACTCCGAATTTAACAGTTAATACAAAACTTGTGGGATGGAGTGACTTAGAAAACCAGTCAAAAGTAATTTTATCAGCAGGAGGAACATCTCCTTATGAAATACTGCAAGCATTTAATGGATGGATGCCTGAGTATATTCATAACCAATGGGTTCTTCCGCTAAATGAATATGTTGAAAAATATAGGGATGAATATGACTTAGATGATATTTCTCAATCTTTATGGGATGTCTGTAGTGATGATGGTGTAATCTATGGGTTTCCATTCCAACAGAACCTACAGCATATATTCTATAGGACAGACCTTTTTGAAGAGTATAACTTGCAACCACCTAAAACATTTGATGAACTTTTCCAGGTTCTAGATGTGTTAAAGGAAAAAGGCGATACCCAGTATCAATTTGCATTAGCCTTAGACGGTGCTAGCGGTGCTGCTACAGAGTTTAATAATGCATTAATAGCCTTTGGCGGAGAATGGTTTGATGAAAATGACAATCCAGCTTTTAATAGTGAAGCAGGGGTTAAGGCTATTGAACTATTGAAAAAACTATTGCCTTACATGCCCAGAGAAGTACTTTCCTACACCAACAGTGACGTATCGGTAGCGTTTCAGCAGGAGCTAGTAGCTGTTATTAACATTTGGACTTCTAGGGCTGGGGAAATTACTGACCCAACAGTGTCTAAGGTTGCTGACAGGGTGGGATTTGCCCCTGCTCCTTCTAGCGTAATTGGAGGTATTCCATACACAAACTGGACGCAAGACATGTTCGTTATCCCCGCAAATGTTGGAGGAGATCCTGAGCTTATTTTCAGGTTCATTGCAGAGACATTAAAATACGATACTATGGTGGAGGCGGCTCCTCTTGCCATTGGATCTCGCTCTTCGGTTGCAGAAAACCCAAGTATAATTGCTGCTCACCCAAATTATGTGGCTGTAATGGAAACTATTGAGAATGGGGCCAAGTCTTATCCAATCAAACCCTATTTTGGTTCAGCTAGACTTATAGTAGGAAGTTATGTTGCAAAGGCACTTGCAGGGGAAATAACAGCAGAGGAAGCACTAAAAAAAGCTGAGGAAGAAGTATTAAAAGACATGCAGGAAAAGGGATTTAAATAAATTAGGGTACTGTGGCTTTATGGGATTTCTGTAAAGCCACAGTATAACTTACAATATATTTTCCTGGCTAATACTTAGAGACATTACTAACTTATTTAGAAGGGGGAGATCTTGTATGGAAATGAAAAGAAAGGAGTTTATTGCTTTTACAGCTCCTAGTATGCTAATAATGGCTGCATTAATGATAGCTCCCTTAATACTAACCTTTTACCTTAGTTTTATGAACTTTACGTATGGTTCCAATCCTCAGTATATTGGTTTAAAAAACTATATTGATATTTTGACAAATGTTCGTTTTTGGAATGCCACAGCCTTTACATTACTGATAACTGCTGTTACTACTTTTGCAAAAATTGCTATAGGCTTTGGCATTGCACTGCTATTATATAATATTACTAAATTTAGAGGAATATTTATAGCTGGGTCACTTCTGCCATTTATTGTTCCGCCTGTTGTGGGAACATTGATTTTTGGCTGGTTGTTTAGGCAGCATTGGGGTTATGTTTCCTATTTGTTGAATCAAATTGGCATTGATATTAGCTGGTATGCAGATCCATGGGCCGCTAGATGGCTGATAATGATGCATGTAATCTGGCAAGGCACTTCATTCGTGTTTTTAGTTCTTTATGCAGGACTGCAGGCAATGTCAAAGGAATCTTTAGAAGCGGCAGTAGTTGATGGTGCAACTTATTTTCAGCAGGTAGTTTATGTAATCATACCTTATCTAAAACCATTATTCCTATTTGTTACTATGATCATGGTCATGGATGCATACAGGCTTTTTGATAATATAGCAGTTATGACAAAGGGTGGACCAGGGTTAGCAACTGAAACATTAATGTATTACAATTATCAGATTGCTTTTGGCAGGCTAAGCTTAGGGGCGGGTAGCGCAATAAGTGTGCTTACAATGATTGGTATATTTATTTTAATGGCACCTTTCTTATATTGGACTTACAAAGAACAGACTGAGAAGTAATTGACTGGAATATTAAGAGCAAATCAGTGAAAGGTAGAGGGTGGGAAGATGAATGGTCTAAAAAAATTTTTTGTTTTAAGAAACCTGACAGTAAGTACCATTTTGTATAGTCTTTTGTTTCTGTGGTTTATAGTAAGCATATTTCCATTCTTTTGGGCATTTATGACTTCTATAAAGCATCCTGTAGATGCCTTTTCTATGCCGCCAGTTTGGTTATTTGAACCCACACTTAATGCATATAAAGCACTGTGGATAGATGGAGAGTTTATGCACTACTTTAATAATACAATGTTTATTTCAATAGGCAGCGTAATTATAGCCTTAATAATTGGATGCCCAGCTGGATATGCATTAGCTAGATATACTAATGCCAGCAGCTTTTATTTACTTCTTGCTGCTCTAGTTTTTAGGGCATTGCCTAGAACTCTGTTTATATTACCATTTTACTTTATAGCCCAGGTTACAGGCTTGTTTGATACTAGAATACTACTGATGTTAATTATGGTTTCTATAAACCAACCCTTTACAATTTGGATGTTAAGAAGCTTTTTTATGAATATACCTAAATCTATTGAAGAGGCAGCAATGATAGATGGATGTACTAGATTTCAAGCCTTTAGGTACGTAATTGTACCTATAATGGGACCAGGTGTTATAACTGCAGGTATTTTTACGTTCATATTAGCATATAGTGAATACTTTATTCCTGTTGTATTAACTGCCACTAGAGCAGCGACTATGCCTGTAGCAATAGCCCAGTTTGGAGTTGATAATGTAAAAGAATGGGCAATTTCAGCTGCGGGCGCAGTGTCTATAGCGTTACCTGTTATAATTATAGTTATCATTGCTCAAAAGTATATAGTTGAAGGGCTAACTGCTGGTGCAGTAAAAGAATAGCAATAATTTAAAATTTTATTGGGTAGTTATATTAAGGTTTAACTGGAGGGGTAGATATGGCTCGCATAATTTTAGAGAACGTAGTAAAAAAATATGGAGATGTAACTGCAGTTCAAAAAACTAATTTAGAAATAATGGACAAAGAATTTTTAATTCTAGTAGGACCATCAGGATGCGGTAAAACAACTACATTAAGAATGATTGCTGGTTTGGAAGAAATCACTAGTGGAAATCTATATATAGATGACAAATTAGTTAATGATGTTCCGCCAAAAGATAGGGATATTGCAATGGTTTTTCAAAATTATGCGTTATATCCTCATTTGAATGTATATAACAACATGGCCTTTGGTTTGAAACTTAGAAAAACCCCTAAAAACATCATAGAAGAAAGGGTAATGGAAGCTGCAAAAATGTTAGGCATTGAAGAATTGCTTCATAGGAAACCGAGACAATTATCAGGTGGTCAGAGACAGCGCGTGGCATTAGGTCGAGCTGTTGTTCGAGAACCAAAAGCCTTTTTGATGGATGAACCATTGTCAAATCTAGACGCCAAATTAAGAGTACAAATGAGAGCCGAGCTGAAATTATTACATGAAAGAGTAAAAACTACCTTTGTTTATGTTACCCATGACCAGATTGAGGCTATGACCATGGGTGATAGACTAGTTGTTATGAATCATGGAGTTATCCAACAAGTTGATACTCCCCTTACTCTTTACAATAAACCAGCAAATTTATTTGTGGCCGGATTTATAGGCTCCCCAGCTATGAACTTTATAAATTGTAAACTAATTGAAGAAAATGATAGTCTCATACTTATAAACAGCCAATTTAGACTAACAATTGATGAAGCTAGAGTTACCCCTAAGGTTAAAGCTGCAGTAAATAAAGAAGTAATTATGGGTATTAGACCGGATGATATTTTTGATGCTGAGTACTCAGAAAAAATTAAAGGTAATGTGAATAATACATTTACATTTATTGTAGGTGTGGTTGAGCCTTTAGGAGCGGAGACTTTAGTTAATGTAAAAATAGAAAATAAACTTATTACAGCAAAGGTTGATTACAGAACTAAGGCAATTCATGGGCAACCAATAAAGCTCATTGTGGATATGAGCAAGGTGCATGTTTTTGATGCGGTTACTGAAGAAAATCTAAGCATATAACCAGTTTGTTTTATGCTTCCTGGAATACAAAAGCTATTATATATGAATGCGTATACATATAACGATTTTATAAATATACATAATGTTCTATTGCCATGTTCTATTGCCGTCATGATTAATAAAGCTATAGTTCCATGGATAATTCTCATGATTGTTGTAATTGTCCTGGTAACATATATTCCTGCCATCTCCCTAACTTTGCCCAAGTTAATGAATTTAAGATTTTAATGAAAGATACTTAACTAAGCTTAACCAGGAGGGAAGTGATAAAAAATGGCTGC
>JAGXSK010000296.1 GCA_018333845.1 Clostridia bacterium
AGCCATGGACCAGTACACAAGACCTGCCCCTACCCCGCCTGTAAAGAGCATTGAGAGCCAGCTAAATCTTGAAAATTCCGGCTCATCATCTGGACCACCAAGCTTTACATTGCCGTACCGACCAAAAGCCAGCCATACCAAGAACACAAAACATCCAAAGGCCAGCAGCAGCCACAACCAGTCAAAGCTATGGGTTAAGGTCCTTAAAACTTTTGCACCGATAGGCTGCATTTCTTCACGAAATACGAGCATGGGTGCATAAAAAAGGACACAAAGTATTACTCCGCCTAAAAAAACTACAGGATTAATTTTCGCATATTTACTCCCATTCGACTTATCCACCATTATCCCCTACCCTTCATTTTTAATGGCTCTTTAGTTCAATCCCAATCCATTAACAAATAATAATATTACACTTTTTCGAAATACATATAAATTATTGTTTAATTATAGCATGGCATCACCACCATTTAAATTAATAATGTAACCAAATATAGCAAGTATTGTGCCATTTGTAGTTATTTTCTGAAAATGCTATATTTATCAATACTTTTCTGAGTTATTAGGTTATTGTGGAAGCTTTTTTTGCCTGCGAAAGGAATATAAATCAGTCAAACTGACTTGGAGGCTGTATTCATCCTTAATTGGGCCCAAATACAGCTACAAGTTTAAGAGTTTGCCTAGAGAGTCAAGCAATTCTTCCTTTGAACGAAGGCCACCTATGCGTTCTCTTATTTCCCCATTCTTAAATAAAAGGAGCTGAGGTATTCCCCTGAGTCTGCATCGTGTAACCAGGGATTTGTATTCATCCACATCTACCATATAAAACCTCACTTTTTCTGCATACTCTTCAGCTAACTCCTCCACAGTAGGGAGAAGCTCTTTGCAAACTGTACATCTTTCCGCTCCAAAGAAAACCACTGTGGGCATGCTGCTTTCAAATGTGAGACTGTCAAACTCAAGATCTGAAATACTTTTCATTGTCTCAGGATTCATTGCATTTCCCCCTTGCATATTCATCTAAAAATTCTGCAATTACCCTCTTATCATTGGCTAATATTGTTCTTATCACTTTACTGTCCTTCAACAGCAAAAGGCTTGGAACATCTACAACGTTAAATTTCCGGGCAATTCTGTTTTTTCGCGAAACATCAATTTTCATGTATTTCACTTCATCTCCTTGCCCAGACAATAGCTTTTCAATTAATGCAAGTTTATCTATATTTCCCTCAATGCCTGGATTCCAGAATGCCAGCAAGACAGGTTGATTCGACTTTAAAATATTCCCTGTAAAATCCTCTTCCTCTGTTAAAAAATTATCTGCTGATACTGCTGCTACAGCCCCATCGTTGGCTGCAGTTACAACCTGCCGCAAGGTTTTTTGTATTCCATCTCCTGCTGCAAACACTCCACTTGCCGAAGTTTCCATATATTTATTAGTTATGATATATCCCTTATCATCCAGATCAATTTGTCCTTTTAAGAATTCCGTTCCAGGATTCATGCCTACATAAATGAAAACTCCGCTTACATTTAATTCAGTATTAATGTCCGTTTTAAGATTTTTTACAACCGCAGATTCAACCTCTCCATTACCCTTTATTTCTGTTAATACAGAGTTCCAGACAAATTCAATTTTTTTGTTTTTGAAGGCTTTTTCCGCACTTATTTTATTGCAGTCTACAATTCCCTCATCATGAATTACAATTACATAAACTTTCCTGGCGAACTTGGTGATATACATGGCTTCCTCAATGGCAGCATCACCATTTCCAACAACTATCACATCAAGGTCATCATAGAATTCTGCATCACATGTAGCACAATAGGAAACCCCCATACCCTTGAATTCTTTCTCACCAGGTATGTTAAGCAGCCGGGGGTGAGCCCCGACAGCCAGTATAACTGTCCTGGCTTGATACTGGCTGCCGTTTTTTGTATTAATAATTTTAATATCATTATTTAAATCAACAGCTATTGCTTCATCTTTGACTATTTCTACCCCAAACTTTTTTGCATGTTCAGCCATGGAGCCGGTCAGCTCAGGGCCTGATATCTGGTTACAAAATCCTGGATAGTTCACTATTTCTCTGGTGGTATATGCCTGACCTCCAACTACTGCTTTTTCAAGGATTAGTGTTTTGCGTTTTGCCCTTGCCCCGTATATGCCTGCCGATAAACCAGCAGGTCCACCACCGATAATGATTAGATCATAAACCAACAAACCCTCACTCCCCACTTTACAGGATCTAGTCCTCTAATGCCTGATATATTACTCCACCCTCAACATCCCTTGGCATGGGTGCACCAGCCAGGTGACAGATAGTTGGTGCTATATCAACAACACGTACATTTCGCTTGATGATCTCTCCTTTTTTGACTCCTCCCCCTGCCATCATAAATAAACATTTAGTTGAATAACCATTATTAGTCTGGTTACTCAAGCCATTCCCATGGGTTCTGCTGAAGTCCTCGTGCAGGAAGTAAACAATATCTCCACAGTATGGCCCGCCAAGACCAAGGGCTTCCATATCTCTCTTGTTCATTGCAAAGGTAATGATTCTTCTGCCGGTTTTAGGGTCTCTGTAATTATATAAATCACTTATTATTTGTTCCACCAGCTCATCATACTCTTCCGGTTCAACAATACCTTGAGGATCTCTACCCTTTAAATTGATGTAAATGTACATTGCTCTTTGTGCAACGGCTTTCGTATTCTCCCAGTCTACCTCAAGGCCTCCGTTAACCTCTTTAAGCTTTGTATAACCTAACTCGGACATGATTCCAACGTTTAGCCCCCACATGTCACCTATTAGGGGATACTCGTAACCACCTTTTCTTGTTAGGCCGGCATGATCAGATCCTACAACAACTGCTGTATTTTCATCTATACGTTTCATCAACTCACCAACGTACTTATCACTTAGTTCATATACCTTGGCTATTAATTCCCTGTATCTTTCAAAATCCGGGGTGTTCTCTTCCAGGGTATAGTCAATATAGAAATGCAGGAACATGTCAATACCATGGATGTGACTGTACAATAAATCCCATTCTTTGTTATCCAGCAGATAATTAATTGCTTTTGTCTGCCAATCATACATTTCCGCCATGGTTTCATAAACAATGGTATCAGCAGTAACATTGTGCCTGTCATAGTTTGATGGCTGCATCATGGGGCCTAACTTTTCATACATTTCTGCACCTAGTTCCCCCGGATGAAAATATTTACTCGAGGTCAAGTCAAGTACAAAAGAGTAATAAAAATCAAGCTTGCTGCCGTCACCTTCTAAATGGGTTACCTTGATTTTGTATGCTACAGGTGTGTTCTTATCGTTAAAGTTGTAGTTATCGTAAATCCAGTCACTCCATTCATTAACACACGCTTCACCAATAGGTTTTTCATCCTGCTTGCTGGTATAGATTTGAAATTTATTAAAGTTAACACCATCTTCAGCTATAATTAGACCAAAACGCCTGGTTTGACCTGTGTTCACAGGGAGAATAACTTCTCTGGCCCCTTGAGGTGCATTTTTCCAGCCCTGAGCTGGTTTAATTGGAGATTTTATTCTATCGCATTTTGCTGCATCAGCTTCCTCTTCGCTTCCACCTTCTGCAGTTACTAATCCAGGATGTTCGTAGCCAAAACCATCATAATTTTTTATCTCCATCTTCATGGTAGATACTTCACCCTCGACCCTGCAATCAGTGCCGCTGTTATCCAGGCTGTGGGGTATCTCTTCAATGGGAAAATCCCCTTCAATACACTCATAGAATTTTTCATAGTCAATATAACCCCGCAAATTAGTAAACATACTGGTTCCATCTAGATAAATAGCATTTTTGGTAGTAGGAGGCCAGGAGGTAGGATAATTAAACATGATGCTCTTTTTTCCTGCCCTGTCAAAGGCATCCCAGATGTATTCTGCATGACACAACGTTGAATCCCAGCCATAATCTAAAATATCAAGGGGATTTCCTGGAGTATGATTCCAGAAACAGGTTATTCCATGGGTATTGGGAAATGCCCCGGTGGCTAGTGAACACCAATTTGGGGGTGTAATGGTGGGCAAAACACCCTGCATTCCCAAATCCTCTGTTGTTGTTCCCATTTCTATAAGCTTTTTAAAATTAGGAAGTCGTCCCTCATCTATATACTTTTTCATTAACATGGGATCGGCTCCATCAAGGCCTAAAAACATTACTTTTTTAGCTTTTCCACAGCTAGAAACCATTTTTGTGTTCCTCCTTTGATTTGTGTTAATATACCTTTTGAGCAGTAGACCTTACTGCTAATATGAAAGTTTATTAAAAATAGAGTACTTTCATTTTTATAATTACATATAGCAATTAGCATGCCATGGATTTTATTTCATACTAATTGCAGCTTTCCGTAAAGAAACATAAAGGAAGCTTTACATATCAACAAAACAAAAATTGCCCTGCACCAAGGCTTTGGCGCCTGCTGATGCCTTAGTCCATGTAATTACTGTCTACCTTGTAAAGCTTATAATTTGTGATAATAAAAAGAAAAATGCACTCATGTTAAGTCTTCAGGACTCAAAATAAGTGCATTTGACTTTATAAGACTTTATACAGCTGCTAATTATATTACTTTCAAGTGATGCTAAAGAAGTTTTTCAATATAACTTTACCATCTCCATAATCTCCATTAAACATTTCCGGGTGAAACTGGACTCCATAAATATTTCTGCTAATGTGCTTTACGCACTGGATTCTAGTTATATCACTTGCTGCCAGGTTGATAAACCCTGGCGGAATATCTTTAAGCTCGCAATAATGGTTTTGGTAAACAATAATAGGCGAAGAAAGACCTGCAAATATTTTATCATACGCCAGCAGGTTAACTTTTAAGTAACCATATTCTTTATATTTTTCTTTTTCCGCTGTAGATAGATAATCCATTCTGACACCATATGCAAGGCCCATGAGCTGAAAGCCTGCACATATTCCCAACAAGGGTACCCTGCAGCTTCTAATCAAGTTATATTCACCCTTAAATAGAGGCATTTCATCAGTTTCCCAGTTTGAATTATGCCTTCCTGAAAGAATTATAAAATCTACGGTATGGTCATCATCTTCTTTATCATAAATCTCTGTGTAGTGCTTTACAACAAAATCAGCATCTACAACCTTGAGTACATTGTTTTTTGTGTTTTCAATAGAACCAAGGTCATTTATATCTCTTTCATTATTAACTAAGAGAATTTTCACCCATTCCCCCCCTTGTACCTGCCCTAATGGATATTTGAGCTCTTATAATAAGGTGATTCCATTGACCTAGTTAAACTGGTCAGGAGCTAACGCTTAACTTTCGCTGCAATGAGTTAATTCGGACCCTTGGCTGTGCGACAGCAATGACATGAGCTTGTTAATGCTTTTTAACTCATCTGCATTTTCCACCATCTGAACTATTTCTCTGGCCTTTTGCTCACTTACTGCATTTCGTGCTAACCAGAAGAATTTTTCTTTTAGTTCATCCTCACTTAAGGGGTAATCCCAATCTCCCTTGGCACGTACTGGACCTGATAAAAATGATTGTCCAGATTTTGTGATAATCTGCACCTCAGATTCCGCTATCTC
>JAGXSK010000297.1 GCA_018333845.1 Clostridia bacterium
TTCATTATGCAGGATAGCTATGCCCAAAAACAGGTGACTTCTCACGATGTAATCCGCGAGGGATTATTTTTTTGTTATTTTTCTTTTGTTGAATGGAGAATAGATTGTAACAACGCCTATAATGGAATATTATGCTAGAAGAAGAATTGTCTAGCTCCGGTTTCTATGATATTGTATGACTAAAGAGAAAGCAAATTCCTATCTTTAAAAGATACAGATGCTTTCCACCTTTACACATATCATATAGTTTCGGCAGACTGGCGTCAAATCAGTACTATGATTCCATATCAAAAGTGGTGCAAATTGCCGCGAATTGTGAGCGACAGGTTGTCCGCACACTGCACGTACACAACCTACTGTGGCTGCCCCCTTAGATAAAATAAAAAGCCAAATCCTAAGACTTGACTTTCTTCTTACTAATGTTTAAATAATAATTGTTAAAGCCCGGCTCTGCTCACAATGGTTTCGCCAACGTCTTCAGCGCTTTTGAAGGGGAAGTCAGCAGGGATTAAAAGCTGGCCCGCCTGTCCGGCAGTTACCTTAACATCTCCTGCCTCGCAGGTGGTATCAGCCCCGTTGGGAAATGCAGCCAATAATTCTTCCGGTGTGGCGATAGGGAATTTTGCTCCCTGTAGAGCACCTATAATCTGACCTCTAATAATTTCACGTACCGACATCTGCATCACTCCTCTTTTCTTGCCTTTCGGCAGGTATGAATTTAGTTTACAATCAGAATGCAGATGCCGCAGTAAACTGCTTTACAAAAAAATATAAAAATGTGCAGTTTTTATATTTCCTGACATTGGATGAAGCCCCGGTTAGTTAAGTACTCTAATATTTCGGCTAACTCCTCAGAGTCCAGATTCACAGCATCAGCCAGATTATGTACAGAGAGATCGTGAACCGCTTTGCTATCACCTGACCGTGTGTTCTCCATCAGAAAGAGATTTAAAAGCAATACAAACGTATTTCCCACCTTAGTACCGGCTTTAATTTCGGCAAGCAGGGATGACATGGCGTCCATTTCGGCAACAAGCGATTCTATTTCTTTGACTGCGTCAGCGGTACCCGGACTTATTCGGTCATTCATTATTACAGTCTCCGGTTACGCCGTATTATCCATTGCAGAGGCCAATGCATTCAAATCCAGGAGAATAAACCGGTGGTCTTTCGTCTCGATGATTCCATCCTGCCTCAGGCTGCCTACCACGTTGGACACCATGACTCTCGATGCATTCACCAGACTGGCCAGATCATTGTGGGTCAACTCAATATTGATGGTCGTTCCCTCCAGCGAACTGGAACCATATTCGCCTGCCAGTTTAAGCAACATGGCCGCGACCCTGCCTTTCACATCATGAAAAGCAATGCTAGCGACCTGGTTGGTGTAATTGTTTAGCTTTTCTCCCAGCAACTGAATAATCTTCATTGATGTCTTAGGATTTTGCAAGAGCAGCGCAAAATGTTCTTTCGTACAAGAGCAGACATACGCATTTTCCATAGCCTGTGCATTCATGTTATGCTGCGCCTGGTCAAAAAAAGTATTTTCTCCAAAGAAGTCATCATCTTTGAGAATATCAAGGATAATCTCCTTTCCGCCGGACGAAACTTTAAAAAGCTTCACTTTACCCGACTTAATCAGGTAGATGGTATCGGCCGGATCACCCTCGCGGAAGAGAAATTCATTCTTAGCGTAGAATCGCTTACAAGCTAGTTCACCTATTTTATTCCGTTCGTTAACATCCAGTGTCGAGAAGATAGTCAAGTCTTTCATACAACGAATCGCCTTTGACATCTAACCACCTTCTTTTTGGAGAATCTGATCCACAAGCTTACCCATATTGTCCAATGTGACACTTACAATTTCAACAGGTACCTGTGTGTATTCATAAAACTCCAGAATCATTTCATCATCAATGGGCCACATACCTGTATCAAGGAGCAGTATACGGTCATAATAGCCGAAGTTCTGCCTGGCGTCAATCTCATCCCACTTAAGGCCTTCAACAAATATGCCTCGCCAGTTGTTCAGCCAACCGCCGGTGATATAAAAAGTCTTGGCCTCGCTGTCCAGCCTGGCCATTTCGTCACCCAAAAGCATTTCTATACAGTTTTTTGCCTGAATACCGTGCATACCCTTAGCTGCAGCAAGGTTTGTCAGGTCAGGATGGCACTGGGTTCCCAGAACCAATGCCCCACCTTCCCCAACCTGCTGCATACCCCGTCCCAGTTCCACCGCCATCCTATCCAGATCCACATGGAGCGCCGGATCGAGATAAGTCACATTTGCCTGACGCTGCTGCAGCAAGTGCTCCAACTCCCGCGACACAATACCACAACACAATAGCTTTTTCACAAAAATCCCCTCCCCTTCGAGGGTAAGCCATTCTGGGGTTTTTCGCAGTAAACCAGTTTACAAAAGAAGCATCTTATTTTCCCGTACAGGCCTTCACACACATGCCGCAGCGTTTCCCTTGGTTCACCACAAAAATATAATGGGCACATTTTTCCTTGTTAATGACCCAACCGGTCTGCGGAGAGTATTTTCCTTTCCAATGGTCCAGCGCCCCGGACGGACAGATTTTGACACATTTCAGGCATTTCTCGCAGTCATTTAATTCTGCAATTTCATCATATTCCAGTTGCGCCGTGGTCAGAATACTGGCAAACCGTACCCGGGAGCGGTGTTCCGGTGTTATCACCAGATTATTTATACCGAAGATGCCCAGTCCGCATAGCACCGCAGAATGTTTATGGGAGAAGTCCCCTTTGAGCCGGGAGTAATCCCCCACAGATGCCTCCGGCCCAAAGGCGATACTTTCATACCCTTTATTCTCCAGAAACCGGGCAGCCTTATGGGCCATCTGCCCAAGAACGGCATTGGCCGCATCAAATTCCTGGGTGTACTGGTTGCGGGAAACCGGAAGATTATTGACAGCTCCTTTGCCCAGATTGTAAGCAAAGGTCATCACGCTTTTAACACCTGGCAGGTATTTTGTCGGATGATGTCCCGCCGGAGCCTGCTCAAAACGGTCAACCGGTGTCACACCCATAGAAACCGCCCCCAATTGGACTATAAATGATTTCAGCTCGTTTGTTAAATCTTTCATTGCAATCCCCATCCTTTCCTATAAAATAATACTATACAAATATACTAAACTCCTTGGACCCACAATGTCTGTTAAATAATTAACACCGGGAGAGGAAGCTATGGATAAAAAACAGTTTTGCCTGCATGATCTGCCCTTGTTTGACGGCATGGATAGGAACCTCTTTACTATGGTATGCCGGCATGCCGCCATTAAAAGGCACTACCGCCGTGGTGAAACACTGTTTCGCCAGGGCGAGGTCTCCGATACGCTTTATCTGATTAAAGAAGGAAGCTTTAAGCTGATTCGCGTTTCCGAAGAAGGGAAAGAAGTCATACTACAAGTGGCCGGCACTGGCGATGTCCTGGGAGAAGCAGCGCTTTTTCGCGAAGGAATCCATCCTGCCACCGCAGTAGCCATGGATAATGCCCGGGTTTGTGCACTGAGCAGAGAGCGTCTTGAAACTGTCATCCGTGCAAACCCCGACCTGGCTCTTAAAGTAATATACAGCTTGGGCAATAGCCTCTATAACGCCTGGGAGCAGGCGTCAGAACTACGTACCGGTTCAACCAGGGAAAAAGTTTTAAACCTGCTTATCCACCTGGCAGCCAATCACGGGGAACAATGCCCGGAAGGAAAAAAAATAACCCTCTGTCTCACCCAGCAGGAGATTGCCGATTATATTGGTGCTTCCCGGGTCATGGTGGCCCAGGTTCTCAAAGAACTTCAGGCCAGAAACTACCTGATTAAGAAAGGCAAACACTACATTTTAAAAGACAGCTGTTTTTAACTGTATGTAAAATATTTGACATCGATTTATCCGCCTCTCATGTATGCTTAAGTTACAAATGAAGAGGAGGCGATTCTCATGCAGGCAATTTTATCACCGGAAATGCTGGAAGTGATTGAAAAGTCAGCATTTATCCCCATTGTTACCCTATCGGGCGACGGTACACCTCATTTAATTGTTGTCGGCAAGGCAAAGGAAATACGTCACGGCAACACCATAGTTTTCGGCGTATATAAAATGGAGATAACAAGAAAAAATCTCTCCGAAAACAGCTTCATGCAAGCCGCTGCAGTGCTGGAGAAAAAGGGTTACCGCTTTAGCGGCAAAGCAATTGTGGACGGTGACAAGGTGCTGTTCACCGTCGAATCTGCCGATCTTTTACTCTAACATAAAAACAATAAAAAGTAGTTAAGCACGCTCAAGAAAGCACGCTTGACTACTTTTTTCCATAATTCTATTGCATTTGCCCCTTTGTTGTCGCTTACACCGCAAATATTTCACTTACTGCGATCTCCAGGCCTGCAAAATAGTAGGATATTAACGTATCATCAAGCTTGTATGTGGTGTATTCATCGATTTCAAAATCATTAAAGCCGTATACCATGACAATATGCTTTTTGGGGTCGATAATCCAGAATTCCCTCACACCTGACAACATATACGTATTAAGCTTATCTACCATATCTTTGGAGCGGGTGCTTTTTGATAATATTTCTACGCAAAGTGTGGGCGTGCCCATATATCTCCCTTTTTCATTCACGGTTTCCTCTGTATCACAGGCAATGAGTAAATCAGGCTGCATAACATCCGGTGTGTTAAGATCCTTTTTATAGAAGTGAACATCAAATGGGGCGTAAAAAACCTTGCATTTCTTATCTTTCAGGTATGTTCGCAGGTGGATATACAGATTTCCTGAAATATCCTGATGGAACGTGTCTGGTGAAGCTAAAAGCACGATTTCACCATTAATGTATTCCATTCTCAGTTCGCTTTTCTCGTAAATCTCCATGAACTCTTCATAGGATACCTTCTTGCCGCCATACTGATAATCCAGCGCATTTTCCTTAACCATAAAATATCGCTCGATTTCAGTAATATAGGGCGTAAGTCTTACGGCTTTCTTCCCATTTTTCGTAATAACAACCTCGTTGTCTTCCAAAACATAGTCAATGTACTTGCCCAAGTTTGTCTTAAACTCTGTAGCTGTAATAACTTTGGTCGTATCATTCATATTCATCACCTCGTACGATAATACTATCATATAGAACGATTTATTGCAATTATATATATTTCGTACGAATATGCTAAGAGATTCTATTTTTTTTACTTGGACCAAAGCTTGTAACTGTCTATGGCGAAGCCAAGTGCCTGATGAAAATCATAAAAAGAGCTTTCATTATTCTTGACAATTCCGCCGGTGTCAGGCTATAATCTAAAGCAATAAAAACTGGTCACAGCTTATTCAGAAGATATATCATGCCGACCCGCTTGTCTGCCCAAAGTGTTCCGGCAAGATGAGAGTCATATCTTTTATCGAGGAGCCGGATGTCATTAAAGCTATCCTGCTGCACCTGGATTTA
>JAGXSK010000298.1 GCA_018333845.1 Clostridia bacterium
CCCATGCTTCTCCAGTGGGATGATATCAGGATAGTCTGCTCCATGGCCTGAAAATATGTATCAAACCAGTGAATATAGCCGCCGATATCACAAACTATCACAGAGTCTGCCGGTAACAACTCACTTAACACTGCCATCAAGTAAGCTGGTTGAATGGGACTGGTTTTATTATTTCTCTGTTCTCTAAGCATATTTCTGAGCTTGTCTTTTTCCTGGGCTATTTTATCCTGCCACGGTTTATTATCTTCTGGTTTTATTCTCTCAAGAATCGCCTGCAGGATATCCACGTGATTACCCATTACTGCCAGGTTAGTTTCTTTATAATCTATCGCTCCCGTGTCATCTGCTATCTGGATTGTATTTATGCCGGTGGGAAGATATTTTTTTTCGAAGGAAGCGCTGCCAATTTGTATAATACAGTCAACCTCTGTTAATATCTCGGGAATATAAGCCTCCCCTATTCCTCCTAAAACACGGGGATGCTCATCAGGAATAATTCCTTTAGCTTGTTGGGAAAGTATGATAGCTGCTCCAAGGGTATCAGCCAGTTTTTCTATATGGTTATTAAGCTCTTTATTGCCTTCCCCCAGGACTATCAGTGGGTTTTGAGCTTTTTCCATAATCGGTACTGCCTCTTCCAAAAGCCCGGTATATCCATGCCCCCATTTGCCTATACTGGTAGAAGCTATTATTGGAATATCAACTCCGCTGTTTTGGCTGAAAAAGTCCATTGGTATGGAAACATGGGTTACTGTTTTTTTAACAATAGACATTTCTAATGCCCTGGCAACAACTGATAAAACTGCCTCGCTGTTGGTTGGCTGTTCAGAACTATAAGTAACCTCCTGAAGCATTTTTTGTTGATTAATATACTGTTTAGCTCCTAGTCCTATCTTTTCTGATGAGACTTGTCCGGTAATGGCAAGAACAGGTGCTTTATCAAAGTAAGCATCAGCCAGGCCGTTAATTAAATTAGCTGAACCTGGTCCTGATGCAGCAATACAAACTGCTATTTTGCCGGTTAACTTCGCTTGATATGAAGCCATGAAGGCAGCGCCAGCTTCATGACTAGTACCAATGTACTTTATCTCACTTTTTTGGCTTAAAGCATCAAAAAAAGGGAAAACAGTATCTCCTGTGACACCGTAAATAATTTTCACATCATTTTTTAACAGCAAGTCCAGCAGCTTGCTGGCAATATTAGAGGATGTCATAATTTGCATTGCCTCCAAAGCTAATTTTTTTTAGCATACCACCGATAGTTTCAATTATTCTAAAGACTGTAAAAAAGCAGCAATTACTTTTTCAATTTTTCAAACCTTTTTCAACCCTGTAACACAAAACACAAGTGTTATAGTTAGATCTTCATAATAACAATTTGATTAGAGCCGAAAGGTTTAGAACCGATTAGTTTTGATTAGAATCAATTAGATTTGATTAGATATGATTAGATATGTATTTTTTTCTAAAAGCTAGGAAATTCTAATTTAGAAGGCACAATTTTATTACTAATTATACGAGGAGTGTGAATATGAAAAAATTAAGAATGGGTATTATTGGCATGGGGATGGCTTTTGAGAGATTACATTACCCTGCTTATCAAAAATTAAGTGATAAGTATCAGATTGCAGCAGTATGTGACCCAGATAAACAAAAAGCAGATAACTGGCGTAACACCCTGGGTTTAACTCCTGGAGATATTTATGATGACTTTCGTGAAATGATCAAGCGGGATGACCTGGATGCATTTGACATCATGGTTCCTATTGAGCTTAACTACACAGTTACAGAGGAAGCTGCAAAAGCAGGAAAGCCAATAATCTGTGAAAAGCCGCTGGCTCCTACAAAAGAACAGGCCAAAGCTGCCATGGGGCTGCCTAAAAAATATGGTATCCCCATGATGATTGCTGAAAACTACCGTTACAATGATGAAATTAATATAATTAGGGATCTTGTTAGAACCCAAGATATTGGAAACGTTTATTACTTTATGCAAAACAGAGTAATTAACTTTCCTCATGAAATGTTAAAGAATAAGTTTGCGGCCAAAGAATGGAGGCAGCATCCCGAGTTTCCCGGAGGCATCTTCTATGATACAGGAGTTCACGATATTGGAGCTCTCCAACATATTTTTGGACCTATTGAAAAAGTTCATGCTTTTGGGTTAGAGCAGGATGCGGATTTCTCACCTTATGCAGTGGTTCAGGTCAATCTTCTTTTCAAAAGTAAAATGACCGGTCATTTCACTTTCTTCTGCGCTGGAAAGGAAATGCAGAGGCCCCTCATTGGCCTGCGGATTTTCGGCACTAAGGGTATGATTTATCTTGAAGAGCGAGACTGCGGTACTGTAAATGTTGCGTATAATGATGGAACCAGCAAACAAATTCCATATCAACCGCAAATGGGTTTCTACCATGAATTGTTGAATTTCTATAAAGCAGCTATTGGTGAAGAACCTATTGCCGTAACTCCGGAAATAGAGTATGGCGATGCCATGGCTATTTTTGCTATTTTGGAGTCCACCAAAAATCAACAAATTGTTAATGTGCTTAATTGACAGGACTATTTCTGGACGTGCAATGTTCTATAATAACTTTTCGATTTAAGCCTTAACTCCATAAAAACTTTCCCCTCCTAATTCTTTTTTGGACACATTGGTCATCTGATACGCAAATTTTTAATGGTGTGAATATTAAGAAACGATGTCTCTTACAGTTCAGAGACATCGCTTAGATCTTTTAATACAGCATTGATCTTTGGTTTGACTTTGGGCAAGTCCTTTTTCACGGTAAGCCATACCCTTTCTAAATTTACTCCAAAGTAATCATGGATTAATACATCTCTCATCCCAGCCATCTGCTTCCAAGGTATATCAGAATAAATATTTCTTACCTCACTAGGAATATTTTTGACTGCTTCCCCAATAATTTCAAGTCTCCTAAGAACGGCATCCTGTATCAGGTGACTCTTTAGAAACTCTTCCTTGGTTAATGAATCTGTATATTCTTCAATTTTGCAGATTGCTTCCAAAACATCTTTGATAAATTACGATACCTCTCTTTTCATAATAATGGCACCTGTTCCTTTAAGATCTTTTCTTTAAGCTTTGGGTAAATAGTAGAATACTCTACTAGGTCTACCCTCCTATTAACTTTTTCTTCTAATTCTAATTTCAATTGTATAAAATCAAACAAACTTTTTTCATTATCTATATCAACTAAAATATCTATGTCACTATTACTATTTAATTCTCCTCTTACTATTGAACCAAATATAGCTGCCTTTAATACATTGTGACGCTTTAATATAGGCATAATTTTATTTTTGATACTTTCAATATTCTCCACTACAATCACCACCCTGTAGACTTTATTATATTGATTGTACTATTCTTACCAATTAATTACAATACGGCACCTTCTTTTTTACAGTTTCCTTTGTAAATAAATGCATAATAATAAGTTTTGGAAAGCATCCTGCTATTATACTCCTGACACATGATAATGTCTAGTATATTAGCGTTACAAATAAAGTTACTTTTTAAAGGTTAGCTGCATGGTTTTATGATTACCCCAACGCCATCAGGAATTACGGTAATTTCTGCATCCTCTCCCTTTTCAGATATTGCCATTTTAAAAGCATCTTCTAAAGTGGGAGCAAATTTCATGTGCATATTTTCAACTTGAGTGGAAAGTTTGGGATCAGTAACTAGAATTACCTTATGCTTTAATAAGACCCTGGCTAAAATCTGGGATTGCCACTGGTCGGCCTCAGTTTCGTTATTTGCAGTAGCCATTATTTTATCCATGGTTTCTCTAGGGGAGGAGGCATCTGCCATTTGATGATAAAACTTATCCCCACCTAAACCTTCCGTGCAGCCTGCAATCATAATGATAACTGCCCCGTCTTTAGCTGTAGATTCAGCTGCTGTTATGCCTTTAACAGCCTGATAGACATTTTGATCCA
>JAGXSK010000299.1 GCA_018333845.1 Clostridia bacterium
TAAAAAAAATGAGAGCAAATTGCTTAACTTAAATTCCAATGCTATACTTAGTGGAAAGCAAATGCTCAATTATAGACATGTATTTTATTGAAAAAGGGAGGCAAACCATGGCTTTTGACGGTATTACAATGAATTGTGTAAAACAAGAGCTTCAGGAAAAAGTTTTGGAAGCACGCATTGATAAAATTTACCAGCCCAGCCCAACTGAAATATTATTGCACTTAAGAAGACATAAAGAAAACCTTAAGCTGCTTTTATCTGCACATCCTGTATATTCAAGGGTTTGTGTAACCCAGAAAACCTTTGAAAATCCTAAAAGTCCTCCTTTATTTTGCATGGTTCTTAGAAAACATCTTGACGGCGGAAGGATTACAGGAATTTTCCAACCTTCCTTTGAAAGAATACTAGAAATACATATTGAAAATCGCACTGAATTGGGAGATATGGCACACCTTATCCTGATAATTGAAGTCATGGGTAAGCATAGTAATATAATTCTCTTAAACCAAGAGGAGAATTATATTATAGATAGTATTAAAAGGGTGTCCTTTAGCACCAGTCAATACCGCCAGGTCTTGCCAGGATTAGAATATGTCCTGCCTCCACAGCAGGATAAACTTAACATCTTAGATCTATCACTGGAAACATTCACTGATAAACTCTTGTCGCAGGAAATGACAGTTACCATTGAAAGAGCCCTTTTAAACATAATTATGGGACTGAGCCCATCACTAGCCAAACAACTGACAGCAAGGGTTAACTTAGAAGGACAATCTCTGGAGTTTTTTGGCCAATACGAATTTAATCTCATATGGCAATCTGTAGATTTTCTAAAAGGTACTGTTACGGCCAACACTTATGAACCAATAATATTTATTGACAGCACAGGCCAATACAGTGGTTTTTCCCCAATAGATATACCTGAATATCATAATGGCAATGTGGCAAAGTTTAAATCCATAAACGAAGCAGTTGATAAATATTATGATTGGTTATTAAAGAACAATCTTTTTATGTCAATAAAAAGCAATTTGCAAAACACAATTAATAAAGAAATTAAAAGATGTGAGAAAAAGCTCGGGATACAGCTTGAAACAGTTCAAGCAAGCAAGAACTCAATTCAGGATAAAATTCTTGGTGAACTCCTTACCGCTAACATGCACAAGGTAAAAAAAGGCATGAAAGAAATCCAGGTTAAAGATTATTATAATAATAATGCTCCTGTTTATATTAAACTCCAGGCTGAACTCACTCCTGCTGGTAATGCACAAAGATACTTTAAAAAATACAATAAAGCAAAAAATGCAGCCAAAAAGGCTGCCATCCAGATGGAACAATCCAAGGAAGAGTTGGCCTATCTAGAGTCATTAAGCTTTTGGCTTTCAGAAACCAACTCTCATGAGGATTTTTTTCAGATAGAACAGGAATTAATTGATGGTGGATATTTAAGACCCAAGAATAAGCCTGAAGCTGGTAATAAAACCAGACCAGTTCTAAATACGTATGTTACTAAAGATGGTTTTAAAATACTTGTTGGAAAAAATAACAAGCAAAATGACTTGTTAACCTTTAAGGCAGCAAAGGACAATGATATGTGGTTTCATGCTAAAGATATTCCAGGATCACATGTTATTCTAAAACTGGAAGGCAAAGAAATTTCTCATAAAGAAATAGAGGCAGCAGCTCTTTTGGCTGCATTTCATAGTAAGGGAAAGCACTCTGCAAATTTGCCAGTAGACTATACCCAGGTCAAGAATGTGAAAAAAATTAAGGGTGCAAAACCAGGGCTAGTTACCTATGAGAACTATAAAACAATTTTTGTTACTCCAGACAAGGAAATAATTAGTACTTTATTAAACACAAAGGGAGACAGTTAATAAAAAACCTGGCTGCCTCCCTGATTATTTTTTGACTTTGACACTTTTTCTTTAAGGTCTTTCTTTGATGAGAACTTCGTCAACTCCATCAGTTTCCTTCAATAGGACGGCTATCACTTCATTCTTTGATGTTGGAACATTTTTACCTATGTAATCAGCTCTAATGGGAAGCTCCTTATGGCCCCTGTCTATCAATACTGCCAGCTGTACTGTTTTAGCCCTGCCCAGATCAGCCATTGCATCAAGGGCTGCTCGTACAGTTCTACCTGTATAAAGTACATCATCAACCAGGACTACATTTTTGCCTTTTAAATCAAAGGGAACCTCTGTTTTATTTAAAACAGGTTTTTCTGCAAGACTGCTCAAATCATCTCTATAGAGAGTGATATCAATAATGCCTTCAGGAACCTTATGGCCTTCAATTTGCTCAATAATTTCATTTAGACGATGGGCCAGGGGCACACCCCTGCTCCTAATGCCTACTAATACAAGATCTTCCGTCCCCTTGTTTTTTTCAATAATTTCATGTGCAATTCTTGTTAGGCTTCTGCGAATTTTATCCTCATCCATTATGACTGTTTTGGTTTTTAAATTCATATCCATTCAAAAAACCCCTCCAATATATTTTCAAAATAAGACAAAGGAAAGAGCCTTGTCTTGTTTTCCCTGGTGTTGTCTAGTAAATGAAGTATAACTTAATTAATTGCCCAGCGTCAATACTAATGGTAAAACAACCACCTTGCCAGGGCTGGTTTTTTGACACTTACTGCACTTTTAGGACAAAGCTCCTGACAACAATAGCAGTAGATACATTCTTTAACGTTTACTTTAGGTTTTTTGTTATACATCTTTAAAGCAGAAGCCGGACAGCTTTCTATGCATAGTTTACACGATGTACATTTTTCCTCTGAAAAAACCAAGACCGGCTTTAACCATTTATAGATTCTACTTAATAATTTTTGGGGAACTCTTTTGGCAAATCGATCTGAAAAGTCAGCATACTTGGTTGCTACAGGCATTTTAAAGGGCACAACCTCTTTTTTAGTATGACCAACATGAATTATACTATCATCAGTTAAAGAAAAAATCCCAAGTTCATGGGCAAGTTTAAGAACTGGTATATCCAATGGTTTCAAGCCTATCATCTGGGCTGCTATGGTATCAACAAGATAGGGATTCTTGCTGCCAATTATGTATCCTAAATACTTTGGTGTGCCGCTGGAGGGTCCTTCACCTTCCATGCCAATAATGGCATCCATTACTGTCAGGTTGGGCTTTAAAAGCTCGTTTAATGATATTATAAGCCCACAAAAATTCTCTAAATCTGCAAGCTCTAGATGGTATTTGGCCTTTAACAATCCTGGAATACATCCATAAAGGTTTTTTGGGCCACCTGTAAAGACCGTTAATCCATGGGTCTTGCATTTGGGCAGGTTTATTAAATAATCACTATCAACAACAGCCTTTAAAACCTGCAGTTCCTTATATGAATTTTTAATTTCAAAACTTTGATTGGAAGGAGTAAGATCATAATTCAGCTCTGCACCAGACTCTTTTGCCGCCCAGGTCATTCCAGTAGCTTTATAAACAGACTTCAACCAGGAGATTGAGTTAGGACCACCTGGACTGTCTCCAATAATAACTTTAGCTCCCTTTTTAATAAAGCAAAGGCATACCTCCTTTACCAAAACTGGGTGAGTGGTTACTGCCTGCTCTGGATTTCTTCTCGTAAGGAGATTTGGCTTTACAAATACGGTTTTGTTGTTAAAAACCTCGCCAGGGAATGAATCATCAATGATTTGCTTTAGATATGAACCTATCGAGGCATCCTTGTAATCTGTACATTTATAAGTAAACACCTTATTCACTATTGTCAATCACCCCATTACGCAGCATATTTATCTCCCTTGGGTAAACCTCCATACCCCCTGGGGTTTCAAGAATAAAAGGGATATGTTTTAGAACATCAAGTCTGACAAGCCCTTTAAAAAAGTCTACCCCTAGTTCCCCTTCTCCCAGTAAAGCATGTCTATCTCTCTTGCTGCCCATGGGCTTTAGGGAATCGTTTAGATGAAATGCCTTTAGCTTATTAATACCTATAACCTTATCAAAGTGCTTTAACACATATTCTAAATTGTTTTTCAAGTCATATCCTGCACAAAAAGCATGGCAAGTGTCAAAGCATATTCCTAACCGTTCCCTATAGTCGCAATGTTCCATAATTGCCCGAAGTTCTTCAAAGGTGCTTCCTATTTCAGTGCCTGTACCAGCCATTGTTTCCAGGAGAATCATTGTGTTATTATTAACTTTGTTTGCCTTGTTGAAAACCTGATTTAATGCTTGGCTAATCCTCCTGATGCCAACCTCCATGCCGCTGCCCACATGACTTCCTGGATGAATACAAAGGTAGGGTGCCTTAAGTCTGCCGATTCTATGTAAATCTTCTACTGTAGTTTCAATGGCAAAACCCCAGGCATCCTCATCTGGTGAAGCAAGGTTAATAGTATAGGGAGAGTGGGCCACAACTGACCCAAATTCAAGTTTCTCCACTAGCTGCAAATACTCTTTTATGTCACTTTCATCAAGGGTTTTTGCCTTTGCGCCTCTAGGGTTTCTTGTAAAGAACTGCATTGTATTTGCACCAATGCCATGGGCGGATTGGACTGCCCTGGCAAACCCCTTGGCAATGGAAATATGAGCTCCTATGTACATTAAAACACCTCAAGTTATTCATATTGAAAAGTCTAGTTTTTTTATTTTTTGGCCTTTTCCAACAGATCTAACAGTTCTTCTTTTTCTAAATGATAGTTTTTATTGCAAAAGTGGCACACAAGTTCAGCCTTCTGATCTTTGTTAATAATATCTTTTATCTCTTCCTCACCCAAGCTAATGACAACTTTTTCAATCTTGCTTCTGCTGCAGTCACACTCAAAATCAACTTCCCTTTCCTCATGGACCACCACATCCCATGGCTCACATATGTATTTCACTATATCCATGCTTTCTTTGCCTTTTTCAATATAACTGCTCACAGCTCCTAAATCCATGACTTTTTGTTCTATATGGGAGACTATCTCCTCCGATGCATTAGGCATTAGCTGGACTATATATCCACCAGCTCCTTTGACAGTGGTGTCCTTGTCCACCAAAACACCCAGACCAACAGCTGTGGGTATCTGCTCTGATGAATAAAAGTAGTGTGATAAATCATCACCTATTTCTCCACTAATAAGGGGTGAGCTGCCAGTATATACTCCCTTGAGCTTGAGGTCCCTAATTACATAGAGCATTCCTTGTCCTACTGCCCTGCCAACATCCATTTTGCCTGTTTCAACAGGCTCTATATAAACGTGGGGGTTGCTTACATACCCCTTAACCTTTCCCTTGTTATCAGCGACAGCCAATAGGACCCCTAGTGGTCCATCTCCTTCAATCCTGATGGTGATTGTTTCTTGATGCTTTAGACCTG
>JAGXSK010000300.1 GCA_018333845.1 Clostridia bacterium
CTGTATGACTGGGTTTTAGATTCCCTGGAAGGATGCAAATTTTTTAAAAGCCGTCCACAGCAGATAGAATTTGCAAGGTTAAACCTGACCAATACAATTATGAGCAAACGCTATTTGAGGCAACTGGTAGAAGAAGGTTTTGTAGAGGGATGGGATGATCCCAGGATGCCTACCATTTCCGGGTTAAGAAGGAGAGGGTATACACCTGAAGCTATCAGAGATTTTTGTGACCGCATTGGTGTTGCAAAAAGCAACAGCATGGTTGATGTGGCAATGCTTGAGCACTGCATCAGGGAGGATTTAAATTACAAAGCTCCAAGGGTGATGGCAGTCCTCAAGGCCTTAAAAGTGGTCATTACAAACTATCCAGAGAAAAAGGTGGAAGACCTTGATGCTGAAATCAACCCGGAAAATCCTGAAATGGGCTCAAGGAAAATTCCTTTTTCACGTGTGGTGTACATTGAACAGGATGATTTTAGAGAAAATCCGCCCAAAAAATATTTTCGCCTTGCTCCAGGCAAAGAAGTAAGACTAAAACACGCCTATATTATTAAGTGTGAGAATGTTATTAAGGACGACAAGGGAGAAATTGTTGAAATCCAGTGCACCTATGATCCCGCCACAAAAAGCGGAGAAGACACAAGCGGCAAAAAGGTCAAGGGAACCTTGCACTGGGTATCTGCTGCCCATGCTTTAGAGGCTGAAGTGCGTCTTTATGACTACCTCCTTGCAGATAAGGGTGAGGATGGTGAGGACAAGAAAGACTTTACCCAAAACTTGAACTCCAATTCTCTGGAGAAACTTCCAAACTGCTTTGTAGAACCCAGCTTAAAAGAAGCCAGGCCCGGGGAAAAATATCAATTCCTAAGGCAAGGTTATTTCTGTGCTGACAAGGAATCAACAGGTGCAAGATTAATTTTTAACAGGATAGTCTCCCTGCGTGACAGCTGGTCTAAAATCGAGCAAAAGCTTTAATAGGTGGTCTGATTGCAGAACACCTGTTAATAGGATTTGGGTTAGTGGGGGAGTCAAGGGTCAAGATGAACACTCTTTGTTCGCCCTTGACTTCCTCCAACTGTTATTTGCCTAAATACAGCGATTGGAAATATCTAGTTCACTTGAAAAATAAAATCCTTGTCTTAACAATGTGCACACTTTAATTATTTAGGTCACTTTCATGATTAGAACAGGTCGAAACGATCTGCGTTCATCACTTTATTCCATGCACTGACAAAATCGTGAATGAACTTCTCTTTCGCATCATCACTTGCATATACCTCTGCGATAGCCCGCAGTTCAGAATTTGAACCGAAGATCAGGTCAACACGGGTCGCTGTCCACTTGAGTTCATCAGTTTTTGCATCTCTGCCTTCAAAGGTATCCCCATCTTCAGATGTGGCTTTCCACCTGGTGCCCATGTCAAGCAGGTTTACAAAGAAATCATTGGTTAGACTTTCCGGTTTCTTAGTGAATACACCGTGGGTTGACTGCTTGTAGTTAGCGTTTAATACCCGCATGCCGCCAACCAAAACGGTCATTTCAGGTGCCGACAATCCCAGCAGTTGTGCACGATCAACAAGCATTTCCTCTGCAGAGACGGCATACCTGGCTTTACTAAAGTTACGAAATCCATCTGCTTTTGGTTCAAGAACCGAGAATGAAAGGACATCAGTCTGTTCCTGGGATGCATCAGTACGACCTGGTGTAAAGGGAACAGATACATCAAAACCAGCGTTCTTAATCGCTTGTTCAAGACCTGCATTTCCGGCCAATATAATTAGATCGGCAAGGGAAACTTTCTTGTTGTCTGATTGTGCACTGTTGAAATCATTCTGGATATTTACAAGGGCCTGCAGCACTTTTTGCAGCTGTTCCGGTTGGTTGACTTCCCAGTCTTTCTGAGGTGCCAACCGAATACGTGCTCCATTTGCCCCACCCCGCTTATCAGAACCACGGAAGGTGGATGCTGATGCCCATGCTGTAGAGACAAGTTCAGGAATGGATATACCTGAATCAAGGATTCTACCCTTGAGATCTGCAATATCCTTTTCATTTATCAGTTCATGATCAACTGCTGGAACGGGGTCCTGCCAGATCAGTTCTTCAGACGGAACCTCTGGACCAAGATAGCGCGCAATCGGACCCATGTCGCGGTGAGTCAGCTTGAACCATGCACGAGCGAAAGCATCGGCAAACTCATCTGGATTCTCCAGGAATCGTTTCGCTATGGGCTTATAGATGGGATCCATCCTCAGGGCAAGGTCGGCAGTGGTCATGATGGTAGGGTATTTTTTGGATGGATCGTGGCCATCTGTCACAAGATCTTCTTCTTCAGGGTCAGCTGGCACCCACTGCCAGGCTCCGGCAGGACTTTTAACAAGATTCCAGTCATATTTAAAAAGAATCTCTAAATATTTATTATCCCATTTTGTCGGGGTGGGGGTCCAGGCTCCATTGATACCACTTGAGATGGTATCGCTGCCTTTACCGCTGCCCATACTGTTCTTCCAGCCAAGGCCCTGTTCTTCAATACTAGCAGCCTCCGGCTCAGGACCTACATATGCCGGGCTTCCTGCACCATGACATTTTCCAAATGTATGACCCCCTGCGACCAGGGCAACAGTCTCCTCATCGTTCATGGCCATGCGTGCAAAGGTCTCGCGCACGTCTTTAGCTGAAGCGAGGACATTCGGCTGACCGTTGGGTCCTTCAGGATTAACATAAATCAGACCCATCTGCACCGCAGCAAGAGGATTTTCAAGTTCCCTATCTCCTGAATAGCGATTATCCCCAAGCCACTCATCCTCGGTACCCCAATAAATATCCTCTTCAGGTTCCCAGACATCCTCGCGGCCACCGGCAAAACCGAAAGTTTTAAAGCCCATGGACTCCAAGGCGCAGTTACCCGCAAGAATCATTAGATCAGCCCAAGAAATCTTTCTCCCGTACTTCTTCTTAATGGGCCAGAGCAGACGGCGTGCTTTATCAAGATTTATATTATCCGGCCAGCTGTTTAGAGGTGCAAAGCGTTGAGTTCCTGAACCTGCACCGCCGCGGCCATCTCCCATGCGGTATGTACCGGCACTATGCCAGGCCATCCGGATGAAAAGCGGTCCGTAATGACCATAGTCTGCAGGCCACCAATCCTGTGAATCGGTCATTATATCATACAAGTCCTTTTTCACTGCCTCCAGGTCAAGTTTCTTGAATTCTTCTGCATAGTTGAATTCTTCACCCAAGGGGTTTCTTTTCGGATGGTTCTGATGAAGCATTTTAAGATTTAACTGATTCGGCCACCAGTCCCGATTTGTTGTTCCGCCACCAGCTACCCTTCTCTTTGTCATTCCTGTTACAGGGCATTTGCTTTCTTCACTCATAAATATTCCTCCTTCTTTTTTTATTGCAAATAGTTACTGTTAGTGGTTTTTATTCTCTATATAAATAGTTAGTACCTTTAAAAAAAAGCAAAATTCATAAAAACTTAACATTTGGCAAATGCAACAGGGCAATTTTGCATAGAAATTGGCAGCATTTGCAAAGTTGGTTTGAAGGGTGTGGCTTTTTTGGGCTTGAGGGGAGGCTTACAGGAAACTAACCAAAAAGACAGCTGCTTTTTTGAAGCAGATAAAGACAACAAAGAGACATTACGAGCAAAAGGTATCTTGCAAATATATTAGAATTTTCTTGAATAGAATTTATATTCTAAAGCAATGGAAAATTTTTAAATCATCCTAAAAGACGGGAGGTCGTGGAATGATAATCATCGGCGAGTTAATTAACTCAACCAGACGTGAAGTAAGAGATGCGATTGAAGACAGGAATGCTGGCTTTATCCAAAGCTTGGCCGTTAAACAGGTAGAGGCTGGAGCACATTACCTGGATGTAAATGCAGGTGCTTTTGTAGATGATGAAGTTGAGCATTTGCTTTGGTTAGTCCATACTGTGCAGGCTGTTACGGACATACCCCTGGCAATAGATAGTGCAGATCCAGAAGCCATTGAAAAAGCATTAGCAGTTCATGAGGGAAATGCAATGATAAATTCCATTACAGCGGAAAAAGTGAAGCTTGCAGCAATAGTTCCACTTATCAAGAAATACAAGACCAAGGTTATAGCTTTATGCATGGATGATTCGGGAATGCCAAATACTGCTGAGGATAGGTTGAAGGTTGTTGACAAGTTTTGTGATGAATTTGCAAGGGAAGGGATCCCCTTGGAAGACGTATTTTTAGATCCATTGGTAAAACCAGTTAGCGTAAACAGCAGCTTCGGAAATGAGGTACTAAATACTCTGGAGCAAATCAATAAACAATATAAGGGAGTTCACACCACGTGCGGTTTGAGCAATGTATCCTTTGGTCTGCCTGAAAGAAGAATATTAAACCAGGCCTTTTTAGTAATGTGCATTTCAAGGGGAATGGACTCAGTTATTATAGATCCCCTGGACCAAAGAATTATGTCACTATTATATGCCTCAGAGGTTTTGGTAGATAAGGATAATAGGTGTATGAACTATTTAAAAATGGTTAGAAAGGGGGTAGTTAAGTCTTAAAAGTACCCCTATTAGGTAAACAAGGGGTGATTTGGCAAAAGGGACAATTAAACCTGTTAACATTTAAAAAACAAAGGAGGGGAAAAGCAGTGGTGTTTACTCGAAGGGGAGATGGGTCAGTATTAGAGCTTTCAAAAGATCAAATTAGAAGGGACATTGAAAAGGGAACCAATGATGCAGCAGACCGGGGCAATATACCACCCTTGTCCAGGGAAGATCAAGAACATTTGCTTGAGATAATTTGCAGGCCAGGAAGATTTGTAGGAGTTGAACCTGGCAAGGAGTTAGTTTTAACCTATGACGAGGGCAGTGTTAAACTCATGCGTTTAGGTATTTCAATAGGCAGAGTTCAGGACCTGCAAATATATGAAAGGTGTTTTGGTGGAGACACTGCTGAATTGGCACATATAGATTACAGCTTTAGGCCTACCAAGCCTATTATTCATGAAGAACAAGCAGAGATGGAGCAGGGTCTGTTAGTTACAGTTTTACCTTTATTCTACGGTGCAATGCCCAACCTGGCATTATACAGCTATCCAGATGGCCCTACTGAAAACCCTGTAGAACTCCTGCCAAAGGGTAAAATCAAGGAGGCTCGTCAGGCATATGAAGAGGGTATTGAGCTTGCTGTCAAGGAGCTTGTTTTTGTCTGCAGCAAAATGTATGAAGCAGGTGCTGATGGCATCAATTTCGATACAACAGGTTCCGCAGGGGATGCGGATTTTCTGGCTACCCTTAGAGCTACTGAAATACTTAAGAAAAAGTATCCAGACATATGTATTGAAATGGGGATGGCAGGGGAATTTATTCTGGGCATGCATGGAGAGCTGTATTATGATGGAGTAAGACTTGCAGGGCTATACCCCCATGAGCAGGTTAAGATAGCTGAAAAGGCTGGGGTTACTATTTTTGGACCTGTGGTTAATATTAACAGCAGTAATTCCTTCCCCTTGGATATTGCCAGGGCAGTAACCTTCTACAAGGCATGTGGAGAAGCAGCCAACATACCTGTACATGCCAATATGGGAATGGGTGTTGGAGGTATTCCTATAGTTGATACACCGCCTGTTGATGCACTAAGCAGGGGATCAGTTGCCATGGCGGAGATAGCAAGAATGGATGGATTGTAGGTAGGCGTGGGAGATCCCTTTGGAATGGCAATTAGTCATGCAATGGCTGCGGGCATGGGCGGAGTACGTACTTCTGGAGATCTAGTAGCACGTATGCAGATGTCCCGTGGAATGCGTCTTGATGAGGCTAAAAAGTATGTTGCAGACAAATTGGGTGTTTCTGTTATTGAAATGGCTGATCCTGTTGTCATGGATGAAATAAGGGAAGATTTGAATATAGGCAGAATACATCAGATTGCTGGTGCTGCCAAGGGTATTGAAGCCAAGTTTAATGTAGCTGAGCTTCTGAATATAAAAATAAATTGTGTTGAGAAATTCAAAAAGAAGGCCAGATTATAAAAAAGACACAAGGGGGGGAAAATAACTGTGAAAAATGAAATATTGGAAGCTGCTGCAAAATCTATTCTTGAGCAGGATGTGGATAAAGCTGTGGAAGTGGCCAGGGCAGCATTGGCTGAAGGTTTAGACCCATTAGAAGTTATTGAAAAGGGATTTACTGTTGGTATTAATAAAATTGGAGAGCTTTTTGACCGGGGGCAGGTATTCTTGCCTGAGGTTATGGTATGCTCAGATGCTATGAAGGCTGCAACGGAGATTTTGAATGAGGCTATTCCAGTTGAAAAAAGAAGTCAGGGAATAAAATGTGTTATTGCCACAGTTGAAGGTGATATTCACGATATAGGCAAGGGGCTGGTTGTTTCCTTATTTAAGGTAAATGGCCTGGAGGTTTATGATCTGGGCTGTGAGGTTCCTACAGAAACTATTATTGAAAAGGCCCTGGAGGTTAATGCCGATATTATTGGTACAAGCGCACTGCTTAATACCACCATGAAGCAAATGAAGAAACTGGAGGATGAGCTTCGCGAGAGCGGCATACGAGACAAAGTAAAAACCATAATTGGTGGAGCACCTGTAACTGAACGATACGCTAATAGAATTGGTGCTGATGCGTATGCTGAAAATGCAATGGATGGTGTGAAAAAGGTATTTCAAATGATGAAGAAACAATAAAGTGAAAGAAAAAGAGGCAGGACCTAATGTTATTGATGATAGCCCTGCTTCTTTTTCTTTATAATCATTTTTCTTTATAGTTTATAGTGCTAGTAACATGGTCCCCTGTTTTAAGGGGAGTTTAAGTATCAAAAAATATTTTCCTGTATTTACTGGGACTTATCCCAATAACTTTTTTGAAAACCCTGTTAAAATTACTTATATCAGTATAACCAACCTGCCTGGCAATACTATAGATATTCAATGAGGAATTTTTTAAAAGTAATTTTGCATGATTTAATCTTATCTGATGTATAAAGTCAGAATAATTAACACCAGTTGCCTTTTTGATTAACCTGCTTATATAGCTAGGACTAAAGTGAAAATATTGTGCAATCCTTTCTACAGAAATATTATTTGCATGGTTTGCGTTGATATATTTAATGATAGTCTTGGCCAGGTTGTTGCTGCCATTTGCAATAAGTCCTTGAATAGCCTCTTTATAAGTATCCATGCAGCTGATAATATCATTTTTAGATTCTACACTTATTAATGACCTTGAATTATCCAATGATATTTTTAAAACAGTGTCTCGTTCATAATCGGAGCTTATCAGGATCTTTGCAACCAGGGTATTTAATTCCAGAAGCCGGGCTTTAATGATAAATGCCACATTAGCAGTGCTAAATAATTCATCCAGATATTGTTTAAAACAATTGTTCAGCAGCTTTATGTCTCCTGTTTGCAGGGATTTTACAAGCATTGCTTCCTTTTCGTAAGGGTGAGCTGCTACAAGATATTCCCTCTGGTAATGCTCCAGATTATTCAGCATACTATTTGTACCGACATTTCTTTTTTGTTTTAATTGGCCCAGCACACTTATAATTTCATTTGCCATTGCCGGCTTTAAAAGGTAGTCATCTGCACCTGCCCTGATTGCTTTCTGGGCATAAGTAAAATCATCATAAGCAGTAAGAATAATGCAGCTAATTCCGGGATTGATGTTCTTGATTTTTTGAGTTGCTTCTAAACCATCTATGCCAGGCATCTTGATATCCATAAATATTATGTCTGGAGATAGCTGTTCACTTAAGACAATAGCCTCGCGCCCTGATGCTGCCTCGCCAACAACCAGATACTTTGCTGCAGCAGCATCATCTGCCAAAAAGCTTCTCAAATAAGTCCTTTCCAGTTCCTCGTCATCCACCAGGAGAACCCTGTACATGTTTTCACCTCTCTAAAAAGGTCAATGTAACGGTAGTACCATGGCCCTTATTGCTTGCTAAATGAAAATCGAACATGTTGCCATAAATTAACTTCAATCTGTTATACACATTGCTAATTCCAATACTGTCATGAAGGTTATTGGACATGGGTGAGTGTTCATCATTACTTAAATATGCTTTAAGCCTTTTGTCTTTCATACCAACACCATTATCCCGGATGATTATTACAGCTTTTGCATCCTCAGCCTTACCTATAATGTATACTGTTCCTCCAGATTCCTTTGGTTCTAAACCGTGTACAATTGCATTTTCAACTAGTGGTTGGAGAGAAAAGAATGGTATCTCCAATGAAAACAACCTTGGATCAATTTCTATGGAATACTTGATTCTGTCTCCAAAGCGTAAGTTTTGGATAAGCAAATATTTTTCCACATAGTCTAATTCTTGTCTTAATGTAACAATACTTTGATTATTAGCAAAATTTCGCAAGGAGTATCTTAGCATTTTGGTAAAAGCAGTAAGTACATCTTGGGCCTTGTGATATTGTTGTAAGCTTATCAATCTATTTACTGTATTTAAGATGTTAAACATAAAGTGAGGGTTAATTTGATTTTGCAATGCTTTAAGTTCTGCCTCCTTTAACAGCTTTTCCAGTTCCGACCTGGCCTGGATCTCCTTTAATAGGTT
>JAGXSK010000301.1 GCA_018333845.1 Clostridia bacterium
GACGAGCTGAAGTAGTAGTTGGAGACAGGCAAACGGATGAAATTGAGCACTTTTCTTGGACTAAAAAGAAATTTCAAAAATTAGGTAGTTGGGTTGTTAGATTGGCCTCAGATACTAATGTTACAGATACAACTAGTGGTTTTAGAGCATACAGCCGTGATGCAGCGATGAAGCTCAATGTTATATCAGATTACTCATATACCCTAGAAACTATTATAGAAGCGGGACGAAAAAAGACTGCTATTGAGAATGTAGTTATTGGAACAAATGATAAGCTTAGAGATTCTAGGTTGTTTAGTAGTATCTATAGTTATATAAAAAAATCTGCATCTACTATTATAAGAACTTACTCCATGTATAGACCATTAAAAGTTTTTTTGACCATAGGAACAATTTCTTTCCTTTTTGGCTTTTTAATAGGTGTCAGATATTTGTATTTCTTTTTTAACAGTCAAGGAGAAGGACATACTCAATCATTAATTCTTGCTGCTATATTGTTATTAGCAGGTGTACAGTTTGTTATGTTTGGCATATTAGCTGATGCAATTTCTGCGAATCGAAAGATCAATGATGAAGTATTATATAGGATTAAAAGGATAGAGTATGATAAAATAGATTATTTTCAAAATTGTCATATAAAGGAAAAAGCAATTCACATAAATTATCTAGTGGAAACGGCTTCAACTAAAGAACAGTAATATAACAGAAGTCTATGGAGGTGCCAATGAAGGATCAAGAAGTAATTACTGGTAATTTTTATAACAAATACAAAACAAAAAACTTTATTGAAAGAAAATTAGTATACAATTTTATAAATAGCATCCAAAATGCTTTAGAGGACATTAATTTTACAAAAGTATTAGATGCTGGATGTGGAGAAGGGTATATCACAAATATTATTTCAAATATTAGAAAAAGTGAAGTTCATGGAATAGATATTGGAGATGATGTATTAGCTATTGCTCAAAGGAATTATACTAATATACTTTTTAATAAAGCTTCGATATATAACCTTCCGTATGAAAGCAACTCATTTGACCTGGTTGTAGCTTGTGAAGTTCTAGAACATTTAGAAAAACCAGAAGAAGCATTAATGGAATTACAGAGAGTTTCAACAGATTGGGTTCTTTTATCTGTTCCAAGAGAGCCTATTTGGTCTTTGCTAAATTTGGCTAGGGGAAAATATATACGTAGATATGGAAACACACCGGGTCATATCCAAAGATGGGGAAAACGCCGGTTTGTTGATTTAATACAAGAATATTTTGAAGTAGAAAAAGTCATGTCACCGTTGCCGTGGACAATTGTATTATGTAAAAAAGGATAACTAACAACTATGATAAATAAATTTTTTAAAAAAGCCAGTATTTTACTAACAGCTTTATCTATTATTTATGTAGTCTTTGTAGGATATCAGAACTGGATAGATTTGCGTGAAGTAGTTAATACTGAAGGGTATTTATTGCATAATAGAATTACAGGGAATTGCAGTTTAGGAATCCCAAAAGTTGCAGAGTAAAATTCCCTGTTCTTGCAAGATAAATAAAAAATGCCATTGCAGCTACCCCACAAATACCTTACCCTTTTAGTTGAGCGACTATGAGGGGAGGAAAATGGAGGATGTTAACAATGGCTCAAACTAATTCTATCAGAGAAATGTATTTTGAGAAAGGTAAAAAGTTTAGTGAGATTGCTAGAGCTACAGGTCATGATGTAAAAACAATTAAGAAGTATATTTTTGAGGAGAATTTGCTATAGAGAAAAGAAGAATGATTAATTGAGCCCCTGTGCACCAACATTTTTCATTAACGTTTGTGCCGCACTGAAGGGGCGGAATGGAGGTTAAAATGAAAAAAACTAATCTTTGTCATCCAGATTTATCAAACGGCCTGTTAAAAAGGGAAAACTTTAATAATTATAATAAATGGATATATGATAATATAAAGCCTTTCCTTGGGAAAAGAATCTTGGATATAGGTTCAGGTACAGGAACTTTTATAAAGTATTTTATTGATAATTCTAACTTAGTTATAGGAACAGATATTTTTGAAAAACAAATTAAAATAATGAAAGCTCTATTTAGTAATAAACCAAATGTTATTATTGAATATTATTCTATTGAAGAAACCCAAACCATAAATAATTATCAAGATAAGGACATTGACACAATTACTTGCATAAACGTATTGGAACATATTAAGAATGATAGGTTAGCTTTAGAAAACATGAAAAGCATTGTAAAAGGCAGAGGTAGAATAATTATATTGGTTCCTGCTTTTGACTGGTTATTTGGAACCATGGATGAAGCAGCAGGACATTACCGCAGGTATAACAAAAACCAATTAAAAGAACTAGCAAAAGATTTAGATTTATCTGTAGTGAATAACACATATATGAACATTTTAGGAATAATACCATGGTATATTAAGGGTAAAGTTATAAAGATTGATTCCACTTTTTCAGAGAATTTCACAGACAATAGTCTTACCCTCTACAACTATGCAGCTCTTTTTTTGAGAAAGATTGAGAATTTTTTTCCTGTGCCTATAGGTATTTCTGAAATTATTGTTTTACAAAAAAATGAAATTTAGGGTTAAATATGAAATATATAGCACAAGAAAAACAAAAAAATAGAAGGGTTTTCAATGTATTAGGCCACATATTATTAATAATTTCTATTATTTATATAGCTAGGTTACTGTGCTTGAATTTTGATAATATTTTTGGTATCGTTTCAGTTTCTCAGGTATTTAAATATCTAGTCCCATCTGTAGCCTTATATGTCTTGTCCTTTCTTATTTTATCTATTATTTGGTTCAAGCTTATAAAAATATTTACAACAGAACCACTAAATTTAACTGCTTGCATTACAAGTTTAAGCAAATCTCAAATAGCTAAATATTTACCAGGAAATGTGCTTCATTACGTTGGGAGATATATAATAAGTACCATATATGATATACCCCCTAAGTCCATTGCAATAAGCATATTTTTAGAAACGCTTATGTTAATTATTTCAGCTTGTATTTTGTCAATTTACTTATTTTGGAATTACAATAATATGCAATTGTTTGTGTTCAAAGACACTAAATTTTTTATGTTATATTTTTTTATTGTATTTATTATCTTGCTGGTATTTTTAGCATATAAAAGAAACTTGGTAAGCAAATTTCTGGGAACTATTAAAGAATATTTTGAGTGTATAAAACAATCTTATTGTGTGTTAATATTTGCATTTTTGGGTTATATTTCCTTTTTTTGCATATTAGGAATAATATTATGGTATTTAAATGGTATATTTATACCACTTGAAGCTAAGTATCTAATGACATTTATTGCTATGAGTAGTTTGGCTTGGGTGATTGGATATATTACTCCGGGTGCACCTGGTGGAGTGGGTATTAGGGAAGCAATTTTAATAGTTGGCCTAAGTTCTAGTTTCCCAGAAAATGAAATATTGTTACTTACTTTTGTTTTTAGATTAGTCTCAATTCTAGGCGATATTATTTTATTTTTATTGGGAACTGCTTTGAATAGAAAACTATAATGTAATGCGTAGCGAACTAACTTAAGTATGATTGGAGAGTAAAACTTGTTTGTTTCACTAATAATCGTCAACTACAACACAAAAAACTTAACTATAGACTGCCTGCAGTCCATCTACACCAACCCACCAATAGGGTATAATTTTGAAGTCTTTGTTGTGGACAATGCCTCTACTGATGGTTCTCCTGAAGCTATTGCCAGGGAGTTTCCCCAGGTTCAACTTATAACTAACAAGGAAAATCTAGGTTTTGCTGCTGCCAACAACCAGGCAATAAAACCAGCTAGGGGTAAATATATTCTTTTACTGAACTCTGATACAATTGTTGTTAATGAATGTTTGCAGATTATGTTGGATTTTATGGAAAATAATCCTGAGGTAGGTGCTGCAGGGTGCAAGGTTGTTTTGCCTCATGGAGGATTGGACAAGGCCTGCAAAAGGAGCTTTCCCACACCAGAGAATTCATTTTACCATGCGGTTGGATTATCAAAACTTTTTCCGAGCAGCAAAAGATTTGGAGCATATAACTGTACTTACCTAGATGAGGACAAGGTTAGTGAGGTGGACTGCCTGGTTGGTGCTTTCATGATGGTCCGCAGGGAAGTAATTGAGCAGGTAGGCATGCTTGATGAGAAATACTTCATGTACGGTGAGGATATAGATTGGTGCTATAGAATTAAAAAGGCTGGCTGGAAAATAGTCTATTATCCTAAAGCCAAAATAGTTCACTATAAAGGTGCCAGCAGCAAAAAGAAAAAATGGAAAACAGTGTTTGAGTTTCATCGAGCTATGTTTCTTTTTTTTAATGACCATTACAAGGAGAAATATAACTTTATTGTAAGAGCTTTAGTTTACGGGGGAATAAGCTTTAAATTCTTACTTGCTGTAGTGAAAAATATTACAGCCGGTTTTGTTGGGGGTAAAGGAGAGGCAGACAATGATCAAAGAAAATCAAGCTATCCTCAATAGGATACAAATTTTGATAGATGTATTAGCAATAATATTGGCCATGGTGGCTGCATATTATATAAGATTTGCAGATTACCAAGAAGGGGTTTATCTTACCTTAGACTATTACATTAGAGCATTATTTGTTATTATACCTTTATATCTTTTTTTATACAGTTTGTTTGGTCTATATTTACCTCATAGAACCAAGAGCAGAACAGAAGAGGCTCTCAATATTATTAAAGTGAACATTATTGGCATAATTCTTCTTATTAGTGGTATGTTTGTCATTAAAGAAATTGACTATTCAAGAATTGTGCTGGTATTGTTTGTGTGTTTTTCCATTGCTTTTACCATTGGTGAAAGACTCTTAGTTAGGATGACCCTTAGGTACTATCGTAAAAAGGGCTTTAATCTTAAACACATACTTGTCATTGGTGCTGGTGATTTAGGACAAGAGTTTGTTAAAAGGGTTAAAAACAATAAAGAGCTTGGCTATAATGTCATAGGATTTATAGACGATAAAAAGTCTATTGGTAGAAATGTCAAAGGAGTATCTGTGCTAGGCAGGCTGCATGAATTAGAGGAGATTTTGGATAAGTATAAGCCTGATGAAATTGTTGTAACATTGCCTTTAAAAGAATATGACAGCCTCAAGGAAATCATTCAAATAGGTGAAAAAATCGGAGTTAAGGTTAAAATTGTTCCTGATTATTTAAAGTATATTCCAGCAAGACCTCATGCTGATGAGATTGACGGAATGCCTTTAATTCATACAAGATACATACCTCTCGATAACATTGCCAATAGATTTGTTAAAAGACTAACTGATATTGTTCTTGCCACTTTTTTTATTACAATAACCTCACCTGTAATGATAACTGCAGCAATATTAATAAAGCTTTCTTCCCCAGGACCAGTTATCTTTAAACAGGAGAGGGTAGGGATAAACAATAAAAACTTTGTAATGTACAAATTTCGTTCCATGAAGGTTCAAACTGATGAGGAATCTGATACTGTGTGGACTACCAAGGATGACCCAAGAAAGACAAGAATTGGTGACTTTATTAGGAAGACAAGCATTGATGAATTGCCCCAGTTTTTTAATGTTTTATTTGGTACCATGAGTATGATTGGCCCCAGACCTGAAAGGCCTTACTTTGTAGAACAGTTCAAAGA
>JAGXSK010000302.1 GCA_018333845.1 Clostridia bacterium
CACCTTTGATGACCTTTTCAAAATTACTGAAAGTGATTGGTTCAAGGAGCAGGAAAAAGAACTGCAATCAAAGGGATTACACATTGTATCAACCAAGTGGGTTTATGGAACAAGACATCTTCTTACCAAGGTGCCTGTCCAGACTCCGGCAGATTTACAGGGAGTAAAAATTCGTGTTCCCAATAATAATCTTTTCATTAAAACCCTGGAAGCCATGGGTGCAACTCCCACCCCTATTCCCTGGGGAGATGTATATCCAGCATTAGCTCAAGGAGTGGTTGAAGGAGCAGAAAACCCACTGCCTGTCTTGTGGGCTTCTAACCAACATGAAATATCAAAGCACCTGGTTTTAACAGGACATATGAATATGATAAGTCAATGGGTTGGCAGCCAGGAATACTTGGAGTCTTTACCTCCAGAACTGCTGCAGATCTTGAAGGAAACTTCAGATGAGGCTGGCATTTATGCTATGCAATTTGTAGAAGAACAGGCTGAAGAGGCTCTAGAAAATTTTAGAAATGCAGGCGTGACCATACACGAAGTAGATAGAGGTCCATTTCAGAATGCTGTCAAGGGCATATATAATGAATTTCCTGAATGGACTCCTGGTCTATATGACAAATTAATGGATATTATTAACAAATAGAGATTTTTTAGGGGCCTGGCAAGTCCAGGTCCCTAAAATGCTACTAAATGCTGGAAAGGCAGTGAAGTCGTGAGGAAAAAAAATCTTTTTGCCTCCATATTAGATATTGATGACGTTTTTGGGATGATTTCTCTTGTAATTATAGTAACAGTTACAATTTTAAGTGTTTTTATGCGCTATGTTATAGGAGATCCCATTAAGTGGACGGAAGAAGTAGTTCTAGCTTTGTTTGTATGGTTTACTTTCCTAGGAGCTAGTTCTGCCACAAAGTGGGATAAACATATTGGTATTGATTTTATTACTGACTTGATGCCGGCAAAGATTCAAACTGTACTAAAATATTTCCGGTATTTATTACTCATTGCAGTAAGTGGTGTTGTATTCATATACCTGGGATGGAATCTAGCAATTAGAGCCTACCACAAGCTTACCCCTGTCCTAGGTATTAAATATACCTATATTGACTTGGCTCTTCCCCTTGCAGGTATTCTGATTATTATTCATACACTTAGGCAGGTCTGGGAAAGTTTAACACAAAAAAACAATATAATTCAACGAGAGGAGTAGCATTATGTCATCTGCTTTAGTTATATCATTAATTGTTTTACTTGTTTTATTCATAATAAATATACCAGTTTCATTTGCTTTAATAACTAGTGCTGCTCTATATTTTTTTCTCATGCCTGATTTAAATAATATCATATTAGCCCAGAGAATTATGAGTGGTATTGAATCAGTGCCTTTATTAGCCGTTCCTTTTTTTGTAACTGCAGGTGTTTTAATGAACTATACTGGTATAACCAAAAGAATGATAAATTTTTCTGAGACAATAACAGGGCATATGCCAGGAGGATTGGCACAGGTCAATGTAGTTTTAAGCACATTAATGGGTGGACTCTCAGGTTCAAGCTTGGCTGATGCTGCAATGCAATCTAAGATACTAGTTCCTGAAATGGTAAAAAGAGGATTTTCGCCAGCTTTTTCAGCTGCTGTAACTGCTACGTCCTCTTTAATAACTCCAATTATACCACCAGGTATTGCCTTGATTATTTATGGTTATGTGGGTAATGTATCAATAGGAAGATTATTTCTAGCAGGCATTGTCCCAGGTTTATTAATGTGTATATTGTGTATGATAACTGTTCATATAATTTCTAAAAAAAGAGGATATAGTCCCACCCGTGAAAGAAGAGCTCCTGCTAGAGAGGTTCTATCAGCTTCCAGAGATGCATTTTTAGCCCTTCTTTTACCTGTGGTAATTATAGGTGGTATTAGATTTGGTATATTTACTCCCACTGAGGCAGGCTCTATTGCAGTAGCTTACGCTCTTTTCTTGGGAACTGTTTTTTATAGAGAAATGAATAAAAAGCAATTAGTAGAAGCCCTCAAAGATGCGGTTATTACAACTTCTTCAATTTTGTTAATAATTGCAGGTGCATCAGCAGTTGGATGGATCTTAACCTGGGAAAAGGTGCCTCATTTGGCTACAGCCTTTGTTACAGAATTAGTTCATAGCCCTTATATGTTCTTAATACTTGTAAATATTTTCTTGATTTTTTTAGGTATGTTTATAGAAGGAAATGTTATTTTAATTATCCTAACTCCACTAATGATGCCCATGGTATATGCATACGGAGTTGATCCTGTACATTTCGGGATCGTATTTATAATAAACCTTTCTATAGCAACTCTCACCCCGCCTTTGGGAACCATTATGTTTACAACATGTTCGGCAACAGGAGTAAAAATAATTGATTTTATTAAGGAAATCATACCTTTCTATATAATGTTATTCCTGGTACTTCTACTTGTGACCTTTGTGCCGGCTATATCCACGTTTTTACCAGGTCTTTTAATGTAAAGTTTTATAGCTTCGCCTCACAATTTATTTATCTTGGAGTGATGCTTAATGAAATATAAACCGGAAATTCAAGTTGTACTAAAAAGGTTAAAGGCATTTTGGAAAAAGGATATATATGATCGTCCGCCAATACTAATACGTTTTCCAATAGCGGGTGAAAGTCCGGAAATATGGACCAATGCATGTCAAAAAGCTGAAACTCACTTTGCCTATTGGGACAACATCATGCAGGAAAGGTCCAAGTTGGCTGATGACAGTATACCATCAGCGACATTGGATCTAGGTCCAGCCTTTATGCCAGCAGTAATGGGCTGTCCTATACATTTTGGAAATGGTACTAGCTGGAGCGATCATATTTTGAAAGAATGGGCAGATCTTAAGGATCTACAAAACTGGCCTCTTGATGATAATAATCAATGGATTTATGAGATGAAGAAAAGGATTGCTTACTTTACAGAACAAAGTAAAGGCAAATGTGCTGTAGGAGTTGCAATGCTAACTGGGCCAGGAGATATTATGACTGCATTAAGAGGACCTACAGAAATATGTACTGATTTTTATCTATATCCAAATGAAGTAAAAGTACTTGCAGAAATATGTACCAAGGCCTGGATTACGGTAAATAATATACAACTGGATTTAATTCCACCACTAGAAGGTGGGTATTGTGATAATTATAGTTATTGGACTCCAGGACGCACATCTTACTTTGCAGATGATATTAGTAATCTTATTTCCCCGGAAACCTATATGGAACACCTTTACAGGTTTGATGCTGTTATTGCTGCAAGTAATGATAATCCATGGATGCATGTCCATTCAGGTGGAGCCAGGCTTGTACCAGAGTTTAGAAAAATTTCAGGTTTAAAGGGGATACAGATAGTTAATGATAGACCTGCCGGTCCTAAATTAAAGGAGATACTGTCTTATATCAAAATGGTGCAGGAAAATCATTGTCTTATATTAAGAAAATATCCCATGGAGGAGCTTTTGGATATACTTCCAGAACTGTCTCCAAAGGGTCTATATATTGATACTTTTTGTGGCTCATTAGAGGAAGCACAGGAAATATTAGAAGACTGGAACTCTAGATTTTAGTTAAATATTGTTGGAAAATCTGAAATAGTATTTCTAAAAATAAGGGGATGCAACTATATGACAAAAACTATGACGAGTAAAGAAAGGGTTGTTTGTACTTTATATCACAATGAACCCGATACTGTACCCATATTTGAATTTCTTTATAGCAGGGAGTTTTTTAAGGAAGTTCTCGGTGGAGTGCCTGATATATATAATGCTGAGGCTGTAATTGAGTGTTCAAAGAAAGTTGGTTATGACCTGTGTGTGATTCCCTTCGGCGGCTATGGTGGTATAAGTGTAATGGGTAGTGATACTACAGTATATCAGGATGAATGGCAAACAACTTATAAAAAGGATAAAGCTTCCTGGCCGGGAGATGCTCCCATAGCCTATCCCATTAAAGATAGAAATGACTGGGCTAACTACATACTCCCTGATCCCAAGTTGGATTCAAGACTTGATGGAGTAAAAACTGCCTTGAAACTTTCAAAAGAAACTAAAATGGCTGTATTTGGAAATATAAGGGGTCCTTTTAGTGCCGCATGTTTACTGTTAGGTTTTGAAAACTTTTGCATGAAGCTATACGATGACCCAGAGCTTATAGATGACATAATGTCACGAATAACAGATTTCTATATTGAAGGCGGTACCCGTATGTCTGAACTTGGAGTAGATGCAATTCTATTTGCTGATGACTATGGTAGTAGTCTATCTCCATTAATTTCTCCCAGCCAGTTTAATAAGCATATATTACCTCAATTAAAAAGATTGGTAGATAGATTTAAAAGGCTCGGGACGCCCATTATCATGCATAGCGATGGCAATATAAGGCCCTTGCTAGACTCTATAGTGTCTGCTGGTATAAATGGTTATCATCCAATTGAGAGGGCAGCCGGTATGGATATTTCTGAAATTAAGCAGCAATTTGGCAAGAAGCTTTGCCTTATTGGCAATATAAATAATAAAACCACCCTTGTAAAAGGTACTGTTAATGATGTAGTTGAAGAAGTAAGGGAGTGCATAAAAATCGCTGCACCAGGTGGAGGCTATATTTTAGCTTCGGATCATAGTGTTCATGATGATATTCCTAATGAAAATATTTTTGCAATCTACGAAGCAGGAAGGAAGTATGGGAAATATCCTATAAAATTATCAAATTAACTTAATTTAAATAAATATTAAGAAAGGTGAAAGAATAGGTGGAACAATGGAAAAAATGAAAGCTGTCTTAATAAAAGAGCCAGGGAGCCTAGAAATAGTCAGTATTGATAGACCTGTACCGGGAAAAGGCGAAGCTTTACTTAAAATTATATATTCTGGAATTTGTGGTTCTGATATTGCTACATATACAGGAAATCAGCCCTTTGCGTCCTATCCGAGAATTCCTGGACATGAGTTTTCTGCACAGATTATAGAAATAGAGGAAAATGACTTAGGGCTTAAACCTGGAATGCTTGTTACTGCTAATCCATATTTTAACTGTAAAAATTGTTATTCATGTGAAAGAGGCATATTTAATTGCTGCGAAAGCAATGAGACCATGGGGGTACATAGAGATGGGTCGTTTGCAGAGTACATTACCATGCCAATAGATAGAATTTATCACGGGAAAGGCCTGTCGGCCAAAGAGCTTGCACTAATTGAACCATTTTCTATTAGCTATCATGGTGCTAAGAGAGGTGATCTTAACAGAAATGATAATGTACTTGTTTTTGGTGCAGGGCCCATAGGTATTTTTGCAATGTTATCGGCTAAAATGTTGGGGGCTCAGGTTTTTATAGTTGATGTTCTAGAAAACCGGCTAAAAATAGCCGAAGAGATGGGAGCAGATGGCACAATTAATTCAATGGACAAGGATCTTGATAAAGAAATCCTCGAAATTACTGGTGGTAAGAGAATGGATGTTTGTATTGAAGCTGTAGGAATTCCAGAGACATTTTTGTCCTGTATTGATAATGTCGCTTTTGGAGGAAAGATCATTTTAATCGGAAATGGCAAAAGAGAAACCTGTTTTAATCACTCAATCCTGTTAAAAAAAGAATTAGATGTATACGGTTCAAGAAACAGCCTAGGATGCTTTGATGTTTTGATTGATATTGTTAAAAAAGGAGAAGTTACCGTGGATAAGATAATTACACATGTTTATCCATTGGAACAAATTAAAGAGGCATTTGAATTGCTCATAAACAATGATGGTACTGTGGAGAAAGTACTTGTAAGCTTTTAGTTGAAACGATCTTATGATTAGCAAATAACTTAACATGTGGTTGCATTAATTTATTGAGGTGATTAAGTGGAAAAAATATTTAAGATAAACAATAAAGATAATGTTGCAGTTGCTTTAAAGGATTTGTCCCAGGGCGATACATTTGAAATTGACAGGCATAAAGTTATTTTAAAGGACAGTATACCAAATGGGCATAAAGTGGCATTAAAGGATATAGAAGAAGGGGAACATATCATCAAGTATGGTTATAGCATCGGTCATGCAACCCAGAAAATAACTTCTGGACAATGGGTTCATGTCCATAATATTAATACTAACCTTCTAGGTATCGATGAATACAAGTTTAACAAGGATAACAATTTTGATGCCTTTGAGCAAAGAGGATTGACCTTTAAAGGATATATAAGAGAGGACGGGAGTGTTGGTATAAGAAATGAATTATGGATTATACCAACAATTGGATGTATAAATGGCATTGCTGAACAAATTCTTAATAAATTCAAAGCAATTGCAGATATATCTAAAATTGATGCATTAGAGGTGTTTAAACATAGCTTTGGTTGTTCCCAGTTAGGTCAGGATGAGTTGCATACAAGAACCATATTACAGAATATAGCCAAGCACCCAAATGCAGGTGGTGTGTTAGTATTGGGATTAGGCTGCGAAAATAATTATGTAGAAGCCTTTAAAAAAACACTTGGTCAATATAATGAGAAAAGAATAAGGTTTTTGGTGGCTCAAGAAGTAAAAGATGAGATTTCGGAAGGTATGGATATCTTACAGGAGTTATATGAGAATATGCTCCTTGACATAAGAAGGGAAGTCCCTATCTCTGAATTGAAAGTTGGATTAAAATGTGGAGGCTCTGACGGTTTATCAGGAATAACGGCCAACCCTCTACTTGGTAGATTCTCAGATTTTCTGGTAAGCCAGGGGGGAACAACCGTTTTAACTGAGGTTCCTGAAATGTTTGGGGCAGAAACTATGTTAATGAACAGGTGTGTTAGTGTTGAAATTTTTAATAAAGCAGTAAGCCTGATTAACGATTTCAAAGAGTACTTTCTTGAAAATAACCAACCTGTATATGAAAATCCCTCACAGGGTAATAAAGCCGGAGGACTTTCAACACTTGAAGATAAATCATTAGGATGTATTCAAAAGGCTGGAACAGCGCCAGTAACTGATGTGTTGGAATATGGGGGAGTTATAGCAAAAAAAGGATTAAATCTGCTAAGTGCTCCAGGTAATGATCTGGTAGCTACAACAGCATTAGGAGCAGCCGGATGTCAGCTTGTATTATTTACTACTGGAAGAGGTACTCCCTTTGGCAGTTTTGTACCAACAATGAAAATCTCCACTAACTCACAGATTTACAGGTTAAAGAAGCATTGGATAGATTTTAATGCTGGGGGTCTAATTGAAGGTCAAAGTATGGAAGTATTGCTTGAAGAGTTTATTCAATACATCATTCGTGTAGCAAGTGGAGAGTTTGTAAATAATGAAAAAAATGGTTTTCGTGAAATAACCATATTTAAAACTGGTGTAACTGTTTAGGAGGAAAACAACCAATGCAATTATTAAGCAAGGAATTGCTCCAAAGTACTTTATTGTCTCGGGAGACTGGGCTAGATAAACATTTATTTGAGCTGCCAGAGAGGGCAGTTCAGTTTGGAGAAGGCAATTTTCTAAGGGCTTTTGTAGATTGGATGCTTCACAGGCTCAATATAAAGGGATATTTCAATGGTAGAGTAGTGGTAATACAACCCATAGAAAAGGGCACTATAGCCGAACTAAATGAGCAGGATGGTCTGTACACAATAATTCAACGAGGTTTACAGGATGGCAAGCCTGTAGAAGCGACGGAAATTATCACCTCAATAAGCAGGGGCATTAACCCTTATGAAGATTGGGAAGGTGTACTAAAATGTGCTGAAGATCCAAATATTGAGTTTGTGTTTTCTAATACAACAGAGGCGGGAATTGATTATGATCCTGAGGATAGTTCCCAATTTGAACCTCCTCAATCTTTTCCGGGCAAATTGACAGTATATCTGTATCATCGCTTTAGGCATTTCAATGGTGAGCCATCCAGAGGAATGATTATTATACCGTGTGAACTTATAGATAAAAACGGTGATACCCTTAAAAGGATTGTTTTACAGCTGGCAAAAAGCTGGAATTATCCACAGAATTTTATAGAGTGGATTCTAAATAACAACCAATTTTTAAATAGTCTTGTGGACAGAGTTGTACCTGGTTTTCCGAAGACAGAAATAGATGATATAACCGAAAGTTTAGGATATGAAGATAAATTGCTGTGCATTAGCGAATTTTATCACCTTTGGGCTATTGAAGGATCAAATAAGCTTGGTGAAAAGCTGCCATTTAATAAAGTAGGTTTAAATGTAATTTGGACAGATAATTTGACTGCCTACAGGACAAGAAAAGTAAGAATATTAAATGGAGCACATACAGCATCAGTGCCTGGAGCCTATCTTTATGGAGTGGATATGGTTAATGAGATGATGGAACATGAGATATTAGGTAGATTTACAAAGGATCTTATTTATGAAGAAGTTATTCCTTCAATTGATAATAATAAGGAAGTGCTTGAAAAATATGCTGGAACGGTTTTTGAAAGATTTACAAACCCATATATCAAACATAATATATTAAGTATTTTACTTAATTCCACTTCTAAATACAAAACAAGGGTGCTGCCTTCAATTTTGGAATATCATGCCAAATTTAATATTTTGCCAACAAGGCTAACCTATTCCTTAGCCTTGTTAATATCATTATATAAAGATGGTATTGTACATGGAAGTGAAATGATTGCCAAAAGAGATAAAGGTAATTTTGTACTTGAAGATGATTTGGATGCATTAAAATTTTTTGAAGATGCCTGGAGGGGGTTTGACGGAACTCAATCATCACTTTCTGAGTTGTCTTTTAAGGTTCTGGGTAATGAAAAACTATGGGGGACTAATTTAAATGAGGTCCAGGGGTTAACTGATATGGTTTCTATGTATCTGCATGGTATAGTTTTTCAGGGTGTTAAGAAAATGTATGAACAATTTATATTGTAATCACACTCTAGAAGACATTGTAAAAATTGTACTTTACATTTATATACTATATAATAGAATACAATGATATTCAGATTAAGCACCCAGGAATTCTCCTGGGTGTTTTGTTATTAATTAGAACTCCACTTAAAAATTTTTCGTTAAGAAGATAAAAAGAAGAAGGAATCTCGATTTCAATGGCGAATATCTATTTTACAGTTACGCAAACGATTGCGGCAAACGATTGCAACAAACCGGAGGAGATTGATTTGTCTATGGCTACTATAAAAGACGTGGCTCAAAAAGCAGGTGTGGCTACCAGCACCGTATCTAGAATTCTTAGCGGCAAGGGCGAGGCCAGTAAGGAAACCAAAGAAAGGGTTCTGCAAATAGTTCAAGAACTAAACTACAAGCCAAATGCCCTGGCAAAGGGATTAAAGGAAGGAAAGTCCAATACTATTGGACTTATAGTTCCTAATATAAGGGATCTTGTTTTCCCAGCTGCCATCAGAGGTATATCGGATTATTTGGAAAAACACGGGTATACATTAGTACTGGTCAACACAGATGACAAGATTGAATTGGAAAAGCTTCATATTAACAATTTACAAAATAGAGCCGTTGATGGATTTATTATTTCAACTGCCAAGAAAGATAGTGTTCACCTGTTGGAACTCAAAAAGAAGGGAGTTCCCATAGTTTTGCTTTTGCGCCACCTTGGAGACACCATGGATGCCATTATAGTGGATAACTATCAGGGCGGGTATAATGCAATACAATATTTAATAGAAAAGGGACATAAAAAAATTGCCATTGTCAATGGAACCATGGATTTACAGCTTTACAGGGAAAGATACAGGGGGTATGTTGCTGCATTATCCGAGGCAGGTATAGAGATGGATAACAATCTGGTAGTTCATAATGTGGAAAGTTGGGAAGACAGTTTGCAGGCAGTTAAAAATCTAATTGAGCGGGGGGGATGCCCAGAGGCTATATTTGCTACAAGTGATCCTAAAGCATTAGGGGTTATAAGAGGTTTAAAGGACATGAACATCAAGGTTCCGGATGATGTATCTGTAATTGGTTTTGACAACATGGATATGGCTGAAATGATGGATCCACCTTTAACTACTGTTGCCCAGCCTTTTTATAAGTGCGGCTACATGGCAGCAGAAAGGCTGCTGCGCTTAATAAAAAGCAAACGAACCCTAAAGCCGGTAGTTGAAGAGTTAAAAACAGAGCTGCTTATCCGCAGTTCTGTAAAGGAAAGGCCCTAGAGAGTACAAATTAAAAAATATCTTTATTTTCAAAAAGAAAAGGCCCCGGATAGAGGCCAAATTAAGAAAAACAAAACATATTATCATGGTTAAGTTTATTAGAACTACAGGTTAATTTCAACTATCAATTTTGCACTATAAAAAAATAAGCTTCCCAAGGCAGATAATGTTAGTGCAGATCAGGTTCGTTTTATGGTTTTTAGTATAAAGAATAAACTAGATGGAGGTTGGAAAATGTTAAATTCTTTAAAGAAGATAAGTTTAGTTTTACTGGTAGCTTTATTATCCATTGGGCTGGCAGCTTGTGGCGGAGGCAGCGGCAAAGATGAGCAAGGTGAAAAGGCAGAAAAAATCATTCTAAAATACGGGGATGCTGTTTCAACTGCTGACCCACAGTACGAGGCCTCTGTGTTTTTTGCCCAAAAGGTTGCTGAAATGACTGATGGAAGGGTAGAGGTTCAAATATATCCAAATTCCCAGCTAGGCAACCAGAGAGAGATGACAGAAGGCCTCAAGCTTGGTACTATTGAAATCGTGAAAAATACAAATGCCGTTTTTACAGGCTTTGTTCCAGCAACTAAGGTACTGGATTTGCCATATCTATTTACTGATACAGAGCATGCCAG
>JAGXSK010000303.1 GCA_018333845.1 Clostridia bacterium
AGATATGGGGTAACACCTGACCTTTCTACCTTTGGAAAAGCCATGGCCAACGGCTATGCCATAAGTGCGTGTGTCGGCAGGGAGGAAATAATGAAGGTAGCTGAAAAAAAAGTCTTCATAAGTTCCACTTTTTTTCCCAACAGCCTGGAAATGGTGGCTGCAATGAAGTGCATTGATATATTAGAAAGGGAAAATGTTATTGATAGTCTTTGGAAGCGTGGTGAGAAGTTTTTAGAAAAACTTGGCAGCATTGTGGCAAAATCGCAGGTTCCTGCATTGGTATCGGGGATACCTCCAATGCCTTTTTTAACCTTTGAAAAGGTAGATAATTTCTATAAAGAACGTAGAAATTGCTTCTATACAGAAACAATTAGAAGAAACTTATTTATCCAGCCATATCATCACTGGTATATTGCCCATAGACATACTGATCAGGACCTGTATTATGCATTAAATGCAATTAAGGAAGCCTTGGATATTGTCCACCAAAAATACCCTGTTGCTTAAAATTTCACATGGTTCTTATGTGGTGCTAAAAGTGCATATTAGGAGCCTATCCTTTTATGCACTTTTATTAGGTTAAGGAGGAGCAAAATGTCATTTACCATAGAAAATATTCTTGCCATTGATAATTTAAAGGGAGTTAAGCTTGTTGCAGGGGAAAAGGGTCTTAACAGACTGGTAAAATGGGTGACAATACTAGAAGTTCTAGATGAGTTAAACTATTTAGATGAGGGAGATTTGCTTGTAACAACTGGTTATGGACTTGCTGAAGATCAGGAACTGCAAAATTCCCTGATTGAGCTGCTTGACAAGAAAAATATGGCAGGAATTGCAATTCAACCAGGTTTTTCTCTTGTAGACATTCCTGCAGCCTTGCTAAAGGAGGCAGACAAAAGGGGCTTTCCTGTCTTATACCTGCCAAAGGAGTTTTCTTTTAGCAGGTTTACACGTCATATATTAAAACATCTTATTAATCATCAGTTTTACTTGCTGGAATACTCTCAAAGAATATATAAACAATTGACAAAGCTTGTATTAAACAATCAGGGCTTAGACAGCATTGCTGAAACCCTTGTTGAAATGATTAAAAAGCCTGTGATTATCTTGGACTTATTTTACAATCCCATTGTCAAGTCCCTTACTTCAACTCAAGACCTTGAATTATTTTATTATTTTGTTGAAGAAATGAAAGTCATTTCAAACCTGTTAAACATCAAATCACAATATATTAAACTAAATAATGGTAATCAGGTGTACCTTGTTTCTATTACTACAGGATCCGAAGTTCTGGGCTACTTATGTGTTTTAAATCCAGAGGATTACCTGGAAGAAATGGATGCAATAGCAATAGAGCATACAGCAACCCTGGCTGCCCTTGTCATGTTAAAGGAAATTGCAGTGAAAGAAACTGAAAACAGCTTAAGGGGAGATTTTCTAGAAGAAACATTAAAGGGAGAAAATCCACCACAGATACTGGCAAAAAAAGCTGCCACCTTTGGTTACGATAAAAATAAAGGTTATCATCTGGCTCTTTTTAATCTGGCAAGTTGGGATATGATTACCAACTGTAAAACTGAAAGCCAATTATTTAGTCTTAAAAAGTATCTATTAACCTCTATTGAGCACTGTATCTCCAAATACGGACTTAGATATATGTATAAATTCTCCCATGATAAAATACTTTTACTGCTTCAGGTAAGCAATGAGGATTTTCTGCTTACTGAAAAAGCATCTCAAGAAATTATTGATATGGTAAAGGCCAAATATGGCAGTCATGGTATTATGGTAGGCATAAGCAACTATTACAGCAAGCTTGAAAATTTAAACCTGGCATATCAGGAAGCGTCCAGGGCAATAGAACTAGCAGGAATAACTAATAAAACCGTTACTTTATTTACAGATATTGAAGTCTACAATTTATTTTACGAAATTTCCCGGCAAGACTTTTCCCAAAACTTCTTTAAAGAGAAGCTGGGGCTTTTAATAGAATATGATAAAAAAAATGGTTCCCAAATGGTGACTACCCTTGAACATTTTCTTGCCTGCAATTGTAATCTGCAGGAAACATCAACCAGCCTGTATGTACACCGCCATACATTAAGATACAGACTGCAAAGAATAAAGGAAATCACGGGGCTTGACCCTCTAATATCACAGGATAGGTTAAAACTGCAGATGGCCTTAATGCTTTTAAAAGTAATATAATTAATGATTGTCCCCCGAATATATATTTCCTAACATATAAAGAGGAACACTTTGCTGTTTTTGGGCTAAGATTAAAAAAGTGAGGTGAGGAAAATTTGAGGAGAAATCTTAATAAAAATTAGTAATGTATTAAAAATTTTCAAAAAATAATAACTGGGCAAGAAGGTATTTTTTAGTGGATGTTGAAATAGTTATAAAGTAAATATCATCAACTTCTGGAACTCTATTGTTAACAACCAGATTTTTTTTAGATCTAAGATGTACGGACATCTGCACATCATTACTAGTTTTGGGTTAAGATTAAAAAAGTGAGGTGAGGAAAATTTGAGGAGAAACCTATACTCCGATTTTACTATGGCAAGTGGCTTTGGTTTAAATGTCTTTACAGAAGATGAGATCTATAAAATTCATCTTGCAACCCTTGAGGTATTAGAAAAAACTGGCTTGTACATAGGAAGCGATGAGGCAATGGACATCCTTGAGGGTGGAGGGGCAAGAGTTGACCGCACGGACAAAATTGCTAGAATTCCTCCTTATTTGGTAGAGGAAGCTGTTCGTTCTGCACCCAGTAAAATTGTTTTACATGGCCGTGATTCCAAGCATGACATTTGTTTAGAGGGGAAAAGAGTGCATTTTTGTACATTTGGTCAGGGTGTCTCTGTTATGGACCTAGCTGGTAACGTTAGGGGTTCAGTAAAAAGGGACGTGGGCGATGCAGCACTTTTGACGGATGCCATGGAAGAAGTGGATGTATGCGAGCGATCTTTGGCAGCCGGGGATATGCCAAATGAAACAGCACCACTTCATGAGGCTGAGGTTGTGTTTGCCAACACATCAAAACATACCATCTTTGGTCCTGGCAGTGGATGGGGTGCAAGTAAAATAATTAAGATGGCTGCAGCTATCATGGGTAGTGAGGAGAAATTAAGAGAACGACCAATCTGTACCATAAATTGTTCTCCGACCAGCCCTCTTACACTTGATGTTAATTGCTGCACGGGGATAATGGCTGCTGCTAGAGCTTGGGTGCCTTGCAATCTTATCTCAATGGTAATGGCTGGTGCAACGTCTCCTATTACCTTAGCAGGAGCATTGGTAACTCACAATTGTGAAATTTTGGGGGGGATTATTCTCCACCAACTTACAGCGAAGGGAGCTCCAGTAATTTACGGATGTTCATCACTTGGGTTTGACTTAAAAGTGTCAGCAA
>JAGXSK010000304.1 GCA_018333845.1 Clostridia bacterium
CCCTAGCCCTCTCCCATTGCTAGAGGTCGGAGGTCAGATGTCGGACTCGTTTGAATCGGCGAAATAGCCGATTCACTGACACCAGAGGGAGAGGGGATAAGTTGGATGTATGTTAACGGCTCATTTTTGCCGTTAACATACATTTTTTTGATTTCGCTTGCGAAAAAAATATTGACAAAGAAGTTTCAGGGGCTTTATAATACCTATATATTCGATAGAATAAATAGGAATTGATAGTTGACTTATTTGCTTCTACTTAGACAAGGTGTAGGGAGAAAAAATTCCTAGTGAGGAAGCATTGATAAAAAAATTGCCAGAGAGGAAATTTGTATGATAAACAATGCTGTTGTGCAGATCTTGCAGGCTGAAAAGAAGTTCAATGTAAAGATTATTTTCCCTTTCGTGACTTTTATCATTGCTTGGTTATTGCATCACGTTTTACCTGATGCAGGGAATGTTTTGACTGAGCCATCGGCATACCCGGTGTTTTTGACCAGCTTAATCTTGCTGTATCTGTTTTGGGTTGCAGTGTCGTTCGCCGCACCAAAGCTATTAAGTGGTTTTTTGCAAAGAGCACCGATTTTTGCGGCAGTTTTCTTAATTTTGGCTTTATGGGATTTGGTGACGCTGAAGCTTCGTCTTGTTCCCTTACCTTTTTTCCCAGAACCGGGAAGAGTGTTAGCTGTGTATTTAAGCGACTGGGAAATGCTGGGTACAAGTTTGCTTCACTCCCTTCGCCTGCAGTTCACCGGATATTTTATTGGCGCAGCTTTAGGTCTTTTGGCTGGCATCGGCATGGGTTGGAGCAAAAAAATCGGTTACTGGTTTACACCATTAGTTAAAATACTTGGTCCCATTCCTGCCACCGCATGGATACCGGTTGCCCTGACTATTTTTCCGACAAGTTTTTCGGCCAGCGTCTTTCTCGTGGCAATGGCTGTTTGGTTTCCGGTGACGATTATGAGCAGTTCGGGAATTGCCGGCGTGCCAAATGCTTATTTTGACGTGGCAAGAACGCTGGGGGCAGATAATAGGTTTTTGATTTTTAAAGTTGCAATTCCTGCGGCATTACCTCTGATTTTTATTGGACTTTTTATGGGTCTCACCACATCCTTTTTGGCTTTGATTGTGGCAGAAATGCTTGGTGTTAAGGCAGGGCTTGGCTGGTATATTTCCTGGGCGCAAAGCTGGGCGGAATACGATAAAGTTTATGCGGTTTTAATTATCATTTCCTTTGTTTTCTCCAGTCTGATTACGATTCTTTTTAAAATTCGAGACCGTGTCCTTGTTTGGCAGAAGGGGGTGGTGAAATGGTAAAACCGGAACAGTCTGCTTCCGTACTCAAGCAAGGCAGGGTTGAGGTTCGCGACGTAAGTAAAATTTTTATGGACGCGAGCGGGGGCGCGATAGAAGCGCTAACACCCGTGACACTCGATGTGGCTCCCGGCGAATTTGTATCACTAGTAGGCCCAAGCGGTTGCGGCAAGTCGACTTTGCTTAGGATGATTTCCGGCTTGGATGTGCCTACTTCAGGTCGGTTATACCTTGATGGTCAAGAAATTCTCGGGCCGCATTATGAAAGAGGATTAATGTTCCAAGATCCCACACTTTATCCCTGGCTTACTGTGGAAAAAAATATTGCCATCGGTTTGGAGGCACGCAAACTGCACAAGAAGCGGGAAGAAGTCAGGGAAATGATTAAGTTGGTTGGGCTTGAAGGATTCGAGCAGGCATTTCCTTTTCAGTTATCTGGAGGCATGGCACAACGGGCGGCAATGGCTAGAGCACTAGTCAATCATCCTCGGGTTTTGCTGCTTGACGAACCACTGGGCGCTCTTGATGCCTTTACACGGATGCAGATGCAGGAAGAGTTGCTAAGAATTTGGCAGGATAGAAGCACTACCATGCTGTTTGTTACTCACGATATTGATGAGGCAGTATATCTAAGTGACAGGATTGTGGTTATGGCTTCGCGGCCGGGCAGGATTAAAGAAATTGTTCCTGTATCTATGGGGCGGCCGCGCGCCAGGAACCATCCCGACTTCTTCCGTCTGCGCACTAAAATTTTAGAGATTCTAAACTTTGTCCATGATGAACCCTCCGGTTACCAGATTTGATTTTGTTAGAATCAACAGAAAATAATTAGAAAAGGGAGAGAGATGAATGATGAAGAAGCTGGTTAGAAAATGGGCGTTAATTACTTTATTGCTGCTGTTGTTTGCAGGTTGCGGCAGAAGTACTGCAGTGCCGGCGGGCGAAGATGAAGGCAATGTGACGCTTAGACCGTTGCGCATCGCCTACCAAGGATTGACTTGCGAAGCACCAACCTATATTGCATATGCAAAAGGCTTTTTTGCCGAAGAAGGTTTTGCTGTGGAAATGGTGAAAGGCGACTTTAATTTTATCAGAGACAGCTTTGCCGCCGGCCGGATAGATGCGGTGGCCGGTTTGGCCTTAACATGGATTAAGCCGCTGGAGCAGGGGGTGGATGCCAGAGTTACTGCCGCTTTGCATAAAGGGTGCCTCTATGCATATACATTGGCTGATTCAGGCATCGAAAAAGTAGAGGATTTAAAAGGCAAGAGAATTGGCGTGCCGGCTATCGGAGGCGCACCGATGATGTTGCTGGCCCGTGACCTGGCAAGCAAGGGCATTGACATTAAGGAAGTGGAGTGGAGGGCATTCCCGGTAGCGGAACTGGAATTGGCTTTAGATAAGGGAGAAGTAGATGCTGTTGCTGTCGGCGAACCGTTTGGCACTACTTTTGCATTAAATTTAGATAAGTTTCGGGTTTTGCTGAATCAGTCTATACATGCTCCTTATCATGCGGAATATTGCTGCCTCTGGCTTATCAACGGCGATTTGGTAGATAATGAGCCTGAGGTGGCGGCTGCCATTACGAGAGCTGTTCTCAGAGCGGCACAGTATGTGGAAGACAACCCGGTTGAAGTTGGCGCATTAATTGTGGAAAAAGGTTTTGTCTTGGGTACTGCCGAATTAAATGGCCAAATTCTTGAGGCTTTGGAGTTTGTGCCTTCGGTGACGGGAGCACGAGAAGCACTGCTCATTTCCTTTGAAGCCGGAAAAGAAATTGGCGTTATAGACGCAGCCACCGATGTTGCTGCGCTCACAGACAGAGCCTTTATCCAGTTGCCCGGTCTTCAGTAAAGGATCACTTTTCACACAATGTAAACGGTTCAGTCATGAAATTAGAGTTGCGAACGTCGAAAAATAATGCTATAA